>CAZQLB010000097.1:0-5423 GCA_964593915.1 uncultured Pseudobdellovibrionaceae bacterium | reverse complement strand
GGATCGGCCAACGGGGGTTTATTTTTAAACGATAAAATCGTCTTAGAAGGTGATCGATGTGCCCAGCATTACGCCTGTACCTGATACATCGTTACCAAGAGCAGCATCAACGCTATGATCGATGTATGTCACAACACCATGCAGATCAATACCAGGACCAACGTTATAGGTGGCACCAGCGGTATAACGATCGGTATCAATTTCATTTGATCCGAATTCGTTGTTTTGGTTCAAATAGCTAACCGCAAAAGTGGTTGCGCCCATGGTGTAATCGGCACCCACAATATATTGTGTTTGATCGCTATCTGCATTGTTAATGGATCCACGATCATCAAATGTATAGACCGCGCCAATACCAAAGTTGCCGATGTCGAAATCGATTGCGGCGTTATAAGCCTGGCGATCATCAGCAGGATCGGTTGATGCTACAGACAGACCATCTTCGTTTGATGCAAAGGTATATCCAGCACCGATACGGTAAGATCCAAAGCCTGCTTCTTGTTCAAAACGAGCTGCAACATCCCATATGTCTTCGAACGCATCTTCGCCGCCGGTTGTATCAACACCGTTTGTGCCGCGGGATGCTGTACGTGCTTCGGGGGTATAGGATACACCAGCCTGGAAGCCGCCGAATACAGGGGTGATATAGGTCAGTTTATCGTTTGGTGACGATACATCCTGATCATAATCAAATTCCAATTGTGTCAGGCGGGTAACACCGGTGACAGAATAATTGAATGGAGAATAGTACTGATCCATCCCGTCATAGTTGGCATCCGCCGATGGTGCTGTAACCTGGAGCAAATAAGCTGCGCCGTCTGTTGCACCCATGTTCACGCGGCCAAAACCACCCGAGAAATAAACAAAGCTGTCCTGGATATCAAAGCTGTAGCCTTGATCAGCGGCTGCGCCAACATCGGCCCCAACGGTCAGACCGTTATCCAATGTCATGCTGCCAACAAAATGCAGTTCCATGTCGCGAATGATATCAACGCTGCGGGCATCGGATCCAACCGCTTCGTCCTGATCGACATAAACACCGTATCCTTTAAAATAACCGGTCACACCCAGGTCAATGCCCTTTTCTTCTTGGGCTATGGCGGGGGCGCCAAAAGCGCATGTTGCGCACAAAGCGAGTAAAAGTTTTTTCATGAAAGGTTTCCTAATGATAGAAAATGAACAATCGCTGCAATGATTGCTAGCGCATACCGCGATCATCTGATGGATTGATTTGATGTGTCAAGGGATCATATATTTTTGCAGCGCAACATTTTTTATTTTCGTTGCAAAAAGATCACGATACTATATCCCGAGTTTTAGAAGGACTTCGTATATCCTGTTCAGGTCTTGAGGACGGGATAATCCATGATCCCCATCATTTATCATATAGATATGTATATCTGCATTCGGAAACGCGGATTTGATTTTTAAGGGGGTATTTATGGGCACGGAAGGATCCAATTCACCTTGGAACAAATGCATAGGAATGAATACATCTTTGTACACCATATTCAGGATCTGGATTTTATCCCCGTCATCGAACATGCGCGGGGTTAAAACGTATGGATCGGGGCCCAGGGCGCTGCCCAAAACCACTTTTCCTTCTGTTTTAAGTTGTAGGCGCTGCTTTTCTGTTAATACATGATCTCGTATTTGACCCGTAAAATCGGGGGCGGCGGCAATACCAACAATGCCGGCAATTCTTTTCCCACGCATGATTGCCGCATGAAGGGCCATCCATCCTCCCATCGACGATCCCACGACGATGATTGGGTTATCTTTTGGGCAAACATGATCGATGATATCCAGGGTATCCTGGGCCCAATCTGCAACAGTGGCATCCAAAAAGACGCCACCAGATTGCCCAGATCCGCGGTAATCAAACCGGATTATATTATGTCCATTTTCGTGTGCCCAGGCTTGCAGCGCAGTTGCTTTTGATCCGGTGCGATCTGATTTATATCCAGAACAAAACAGAATAACAGGAAAAGGGCCGGGCTTTGGCAAGAAAAGATCATACGCTAAATCAGGGGCATGTGCGCGCGGGAGTGTAAAAGAGTTCTGGGTCATCGACAAATCCTGGAGGGCAGATTATGATCTGGCTCAGCGTATCATGAAAAAGCATAACATAAAAAGGACCCGCGCATTGTGATCCCTCCTCTTCAATCCAGACGACATGGAAAAACACCTGTGATCCTTCAAATTATTCCGCATCTGGCAACCGGCGGGGCGGAACAGGGGTGCGTTGATGTTGCTGCTGGTATTGTTCAGGCTGGAGGCCGGGCGATTGTCATATCCAATGGCGGATCTAAATCCCGTTTGCATGAATTGAAACGTGCGGGGGCTGTTCATATCGATCTGCCCGTTGATACAAAGAATATTTTCACCCTTCTTTTGAATATCCATCGCTTGCGCAAGATTATTGTAGAGCATCAGGTCGATGTTGTTCATGTACGGTCGCGGGCGCCGGCGTGGTCTGCTTTTTACGCCTGTAAATATACAGGTATTCCGTTTATGACAACGGCGCATGCGCCCTATAACACCCAGAACAAGTTTAAAAAATGGTACAACGGAATTATGGCGAGGGGCGTAAGGGTGATTGCCATTTCAAATTATGTTGCGGATTATTTGCGCCGTACGTACGACATCGGAAATGATCGCTTACGTTTAATTCACCGGGGGACGGCACCCGAAAAATTTCACCCCAGTGCGGTAACGCCAGACCGTATGATCAAATTATCATCGGAATGGCGCCTGCCTGAAGGCGCGCGCGTGATCTTGTTGCCTGGGCGTCTCACAAGGTGGAAGGGACAACATATTCTGATCAAGGCGATGAAGCATTTAACGGCAACGGATACCTTTGCCGTGATGCCGGGGCCGGATCAGGGGCGAACGGAATATGCAGCGCAGCTTCATAAACTGATTGCTGATTATGGGCTTGAGGGGCGTGTTCGGATTGTGGGTGATTGCACAGATATGCCGGCGGCATACATGCTGGCGCATGTTGTTGTATCGGCCTCTATTGAACCGGAGGGGTTTGGCCGTATCCCGATTGAGGCGCAGGCCATGGGCCGTATTGTCATTGGTACAAATCATGGCGGTGCATGTGAAACAATTATGGATGGCGTTACGGGATTTTTGGTGCCGCCGGGTGATGATGTGGTTTTGGCTCAGGCGATTGAACGGGCGCTTGATATGGATGATGCGTCGCGTGCAGTCATGGGGATTCGGGCGATTGAACATATCAATATGCATTTTACCCGTGATCATATGGTGGCCCAGACGATTGATGTTTATAACGAGATATTGATGAATCCGGTATAAGTGGCTGCTGTGTTGTTATCCTTATGAATAGCTATAAAATAGCGGCTCTTGCAGCAATATGCTTTTATGTGCTACCTTTTTTTATACCAAACGCACACAAATTATTTTTTATATACAGGTACTTTCTGTAGACTATTTTGAATGTATTAACCATAGACGGATATTTTTATCGTATGACACGTTTTTCTTTATCTCTTTTGTCTATTATTTTTGTTTCTTTAACGGCTTGTTCTGCTTTGCCAAAGGGTGAGGCAAAATATCCAACCGGCGCAGATCGTTCTGCAACAGGAAATAATATCTATGAAAAACCGGCCAGTATTTTTGGCGAAGGTGGTTTGAATTTAACAGGGCGCCGCGAAAGCGATGAAGAAACAGGGATTGGCGTGAATGCATACTTGTGGCGCGCATCGCTCGATACGATTGCATTTATGCCGCTGGATCGCGCGGATCCGTATGGCGGGGTGATTACAACTGATTGGTACACGGCGGCGGACACACCAAATGATCGTATTAAATTGACGGTTTTGATTTTGACCCGAACCCTTTCGGCTGATGGTGTATCGGTTAAGGTTATACGCGAAGTGCGCAGCAAGAACGGATGGGTTGCGGCCAAAACGGCACCCGAAACCGCAACGCGGCTTGAAGATGCAATTTTGAGCCGGGCGCGTGAACTGCGTATTGCTGATAGCGGAACAGAGCAATAAATCTATTTTTCATTTTTGAAGTGATAAAAAAAGGCAGCTGATTGCAAGCTGTCTTTTTCTTTTAAGGACGAAATAAGTTTATTTCTTTTTCTTGTTTGCAAGAACAGTCAATAAATCCTTCATTTGCTGACCATGCGGGGATGCAGGGGACAAAAGAACAAGTGCCCGTTCAGCCAAACGTTTGGCTTCATCTCGTCGGCCCTGGATGGCTGCTTCTTCGGCCAGCATGGCCTGGGCGGATCCTTCTTGCCCACTTTGTCCATATAGAATAGCAAGAAGCCGATAAAGCGGGGCGTACCGCGGTTCCTTTATCCGGGCATTTTCCAAAAGGCTGATGGCTTTATCGCGATCCGCGGTCGTAACTGATTTTTGTTGGCCAAGTGCCTGGGCATAGGCAATTTGAATTAACGGTGCAGTGCGTTCCCCCATGTACATTAACGCGCGCGCGTAACTTTCGGCGGCTGTGTCCACGCGCCCAAAATCATACAACATCTGGCCTTTCAGTTCATGGAAATAGGGATTCTTAGGTTCGGATGCAATAAGACTGTCCGCCAAAGATAGTGCCGTCTCAACCTGGTTTTGGCGATAGGCGGCGATCGCGCGGGCATATCGGGCCGGGATCGATTGGTCTTGCTGGGCATAAATCCATTCGACCTGTGCAGGAGATGTATATCCCACCAATTTTGCTTTTACGCGTTTAAATCCCTCTATCCAATGATGGGGTGTATCACCTCCATACCCTATTCGGTCCAAGGCTGATTTTAAGGCGTCAACGCGATCACGCGAAAGAGGGTGCGTTCGCATATACTGGCTTTGGATAGATGAAACGCTTTGTTCCTCTGTTTCCAGTTTTTGCATGAAATGGACAAGGCCTTGCCCGGACAGGCCGGCCCGTTTTAAAAATTTCAATGCAGCCTGATCAGCCGAGGATTCCTGTGTTCTTGAAAAGGAAAGGATTTTACGCTGGGCATATGTGGCGGTTCCGCTGGTAATTGCGGCAGCGGCATCCGGGGATCCGGTGGCAACAGCAACCCCCGCGCCCAGGACAGCGCCCAAGATCATTTCGGTGGATGTGTTTTCCATTTCTTCTTCGGCGCGTGCCAGGTGTCCGCCCGCAATGTGCCCCAGTTCGTGTGCAATGACGCCCAGCAATTCATCTGGGGTTTCTGTTTTGTCGATAAGGCCTGTATAGATATAGATATTCTGTCCGCCAGAGACAAACGCGTTTACATCCGGGCTTTGTACCAGGACAATTTTAACGGCGGATGGGGCAAGACCAGCAGCCTGGATAACGGGGGTGGCCCACATTTTAATCTGATTTTCAATTTCTGTGTCGCGGATGGTGATCATTCCGGCGGCGTGAGCCAGAACGGGGTGACAACACAGGATGAAAAC
>CAZQLB010000096.1:2595-5423 GCA_964593915.1 uncultured Pseudobdellovibrionaceae bacterium | reverse complement strand
GTTTTCCTTTTGGTCTGCTATTTACGCAGTTTAAAGGGGCATTTTACATCGGACCGTCATTTTGGGTTTGAGGCGGCTGCATGGTATTGGCACTTTGTTGACGTTGTGTGGTTATTCCTCTTTATCGGCATTTACTGGTGGGGAAATACGGGCGGTGTTTTTGCCGCGCATTGATACACGTTTTGTATCAAGGGTTTTTGAATGATCCCAAAACCTTCTTTAGATGTTGTGATGGCATCCCCGCGCGGTTTCTGCGCGGGGGTTTTGCGTGCCGTTTTAATGGTGGAACGGGCGCTTGAAAAATATGGGGCGCCCGTTTATGTGCGTCACCAGATTGTGCATAACAAACATGTGGTCCAGCGGCTTGAAAGGCTGGGGGCCGTTTTTGTCGATGATTTAAAGGATATTCCGGCTGGCACACAGCAACCCGTTTTATACTCGGCGCACGGGGTGTCAAAGGATGTCGTGCAGCAGGGAAAAGATCTGAACCTACTTACGTTTGATGCGACATGTCCGTTGGTATCCAAAGTTCACCGCGAAGTAGAGCGCGCTTATCATTCCGGCGATCAGGTTATTATGATTGGTCATGCGGGGCATGCAGAAGTGATGGGGACGATGGGGCAAGCGCCGGAAGGCGCTGTATTATTGGTTCAGAGTCAAGATGATGTTCAAACGGTTTCGGTTCGTGATCCTGATCATTTGGTTTACGTGACCCAGACAACCCTTTCTGTTCAGGAAACAGAGGGGATTATTCGGGCGCTTGTGTCCCGTTTCCCGAACATAAAGCACCCAAAGAACGAGGATATTTGTTATGCGACAACGAACCGCCAAGCGGCGGTCACGCAAATCGCCCCCAGGGTGGATGTATTTTTGATTGTCGGGGCTCAAAACTCATCTAATTCCAAACGGCTTTTGGAAACGGCGATTCAGACGGGATCACCAAAAGCATATCTTTTAAATGATGCGCAGGATATGGATTGGGACTGGTTACAGGGGGCGGCCCGTGTTGGGATCAGTTCAGGGGCCAGTGCCCCAGATGACCTGGTTTTTAGCCTTTTGGAGGAGATAAGGGCCCGGTACGATGTGCGGATTGAAGAGGTCGTTGTGGCATCCGAAGATGTGAATTTTAAATTACCATCTTCTCTTGCGCGCTAAATGGGTCGTTTATTATTTTCTTGATTTGATGGGGTAAGGCTGCTAGAAAGGCGATGGAAAACTGGCGGATGGACGTGTCTGTCGCCAATCTGGTCAGGACCGAGAGGGAGCAGCCACAACGATGCGGCGCGGGTCGTTTGTCCAGTTTTCCGCTTTTTCCATCATGTCGGGGCAAGACCCTAGTGTAACTGAAAACTGTGACGGTGAATGTGCTCGGATGCTTTCATTTCCCGGAACACAAGTCTGAGGTTTCTTTCCCATTCTACATAATTCGCCAGACACCCTCGATCACATTGCGGATCTGGAAATGCGTTATTTATTTTTCCATAAACACCCGATTCCAGGGCAAGTATCTCTGTAAATAATCCTGATAAAATGACGGATGGGGATATTTTATTGACCGCATTGATTAATTGGTCCGCACTTTCAAACCCACGAATGTCAAAGAGTAATCGGTTCAGTTTTTTGAAGGGTTTTTTATATGCCCGCGCATTTTGAGCCCATTCATATTGTTTGCAAATATAGAAATAGGTGTAGGAATCAAATTTCTCTGGGTGCAGAGGGGGGGAGAAAAGACAGTTATATGCAGATGATAATTTGGGCATGCCTCTGATTATAATTATGTCTTTTTATTTTTTCAACCTGTTTTCGTCCTTTGATCATCGGCCAGAATCGCGTTAAGGTTCTCTTTAAAGCGTATAATAAGATGACATAAGGATTTTAAGCGATGACTGAAACCGCTGTATCTGCCCCCTATTGTGTTTTGGCGCGGAAATATCGTCCGCAGCATTTTGATGAGCTGCGGGGGCAGGATGCGCTTGTACGCACACTTAAGAATGCGATTTCATCTGGCCGTATTGCCCAGGCGTATATGCTGACAGGGGTGCGCGGGGTTGGGAAAACAACAACGGCCCGTATTATTGCCCGGGCGATTAACTATGTCGGGCCGGACGGAACGTCGGGGCCAACAACGGGGCCTACGGATGATTGTCCGGTTGCCCAGGCGATTGCCCAAGATCGCTGCCCTGATGTGCTGGAACTGGATGCGGCGTCCCGTACCGGGGTTGATGATATGCGCGAGATTATTGATGGGGTCCGATATGCCCCGACAATGGCGCGGTACAAAGTGTATATCATTGATGAGGTGCATATGCTTTCCAAAGCCGCGTTTAATGCGCTGCTCAAAACATTGGAGGAGCCGCCACCGCACGTGAAGTTTATTTTTGCGACGACCGAGATTCGAAAAGTCCCGATGACGATTTTATCGCGTTGCCAGCGATTTGATCTGCGCCGTTTGGAAGAGGACGAAATAAAAGAGCATTTGGCAGATATCTGCGCGCGCGAAGAATTAACAGCGGATGATGCGGCGCTCAAGATGATTGCGCGGGCGGCGGGCGGATCGGTGCGTGATTCGATGTCGATGCTGGATCAGGCGATTGCCTTATCTGGCGCGCATATCAAGGCCGATATTGTAACCGATATGCTGGGTTTGATGGATCAGGGAAAGGTTGCGGATGTGCTGGCACATGCGTTGTCCGGGGGGATCCCTGCCGCGCTTGCCGGTGTTGCCGATTTAAACAAATGCGGCGCGGATATGTCCGTGATGATCGAAGATTTGCTGGCGCTTGTTCATACCCTGATGAAGGCACGTGTGGGCGGATCGGCGTTGCTGG
>CAZQLB010000096.1:0-2585 GCA_964593915.1 uncultured Pseudobdellovibrionaceae bacterium | reverse complement strand
TCTTGACACATGAAAAATTGTTATCTCAGACGTTGCCATCGCTTTCCAGAGCATGGCAGATTTTATTGAAATCGTATCAAGATGTTCAGGTTGCGCCAGATCCGCTTGCGGCCGCCGAAATGGCGATTATTCGTTTGGGGTACGCCAGTACATTGCCGGATCCATCGCGTCTGATGCGTACGCTGGAGGATACGGGGGCCGGCGTTGCGGGTGGTTTGCCGGGTGGAGGAGGGCAGGGCGGTCGTCATTCCTCTGCCCCTACTGCAACTGCGGTGCGGACCGTTCATCCGGTATCTGATGTGTCCGTTCAAAGTCAGATGCACGTGCATGCGGATGCTCTTTCTTCGGCACGGGCAGTTACGTCATATTTAGAGGAACAGGGGCAAATGATTTTGGCGTCATCTGTTTCGCATTATATGGCACCCTTGCACATTCAGCCGGGGCGGATTGATTGTGTTATGTTGCCTGGTGCGCCCCAGAAATTGGCAGGAGATCTTGGCGCGGCATTGTCGCAATTAACAGGATCTCGGTGGGTTGTGGCCCTGGGGCATGGAACCCCCGGGTTGACGGCCGCGCAGGAAATAGCCAAGGAACGGGAACAGGATCAGAACCGTATTCTTCAAACGCCGGTTGTGCAGGCTGTTTTGTTGGCGTTTCCTGGCGCTCAACTTGAAGAGAACGAATAGATTATATTATAATAATCATATCCTTATGCGACATTTTGTATGTTTTGTGTCATGTCCGATTTTGCTTGGGGTGGGGCTTGAAATACGGTAAAATCCCCTTACCTATTTTATTGGGTACTTTGTTTAGAAAAAAAGGAGTATGAACAATGTCTGATCCGTTTCAAACGCCGGCTTCGCCGTTTACAACCACGCGTGCCCAAACGCAGGTAGATGCTGGCCTGCGTAGCTATATGAACAGTATATATAACCGCATGACCCTGGGGCTTGCGATTACGTTTGGGGTGGCTTATGTCGCATCCAATAGCATGTCTTTCATCGGTCTTTTGGCGGCGCAGCCGTGGATTGCGCTGGTTTTGGCCTTTTCTCCTGTTGCTGTGGTTTGGTTTGGGTTTAATCCCGCCCGGATGGCATCTAAACAGCTGATGGCCAGCTTTATGCTGATCAGTGTGCTGTATGGATTGTCGTTTTCAACCATTTTTCTGATGTATCCGGTTGCGGATATTGCCCGCGCTTTGCTGATTACCACAATCATGTTTGCGGGTCTGTCGATTTACGGATATGTCACAAAACGTGATTTGGGGCCTGTTGGCACATTCTGTGTGATGGGGATGTTTGGTCTTTTGGCCTTGAGCGTCCTTTACATGCTGGGTGCTGCTTTCAGTTTGGTTGAGCCATCGCCCATGATGAATAATCTGATTTCTGTGATCACGATTATTGTTTTTGCGGGGATGACCGCTTTTGATACCCAAAATGCAAAACAGATGTACAACGCAAGCTATACCCCCGAAGGCAACAGCCGTTTGGCGTGGGCTTGTGCGCTGAACCTGTACATTAGTTTTATTGCCTTGTTCCAAAGCATTCTGCAATTGCTTTCAAATCGCGAATAAGATTTATAGATGAAAAGCCCCCGAAAAGGGGGCTTTTTTATGTAATATTTTTTTATTTATGGTTTTTGTTATAACAGGGTGGGTTTATTAAACCCTGTCCCGCGCTGTATCGGGCTTGCGAAAATGCGGTAATGGGCCGGGAACATCTCTTTATAGGGTTCGAGTAGGGTATGCGCCTTCAGACGATCTGCTTGGGATAAGAGTCCTGGGATGAGTTTACGTTTTTCGTGTTCAGGAATATTATAAAGAAACCTCTCAAATTCTTGAATTTTTTGGAATAATACATTTTTATCTTCATTGGGTGAGAGGGGTGATATATTTTGTAAGCCCCTTAATTTTATCATCGCGATTTTTGATCTGGGCATCTCCATGAATGTAAAAGTTGATGGTTTTTGCCCGTTTTCAGGATGTGCGGCACGGTGAAAATCAATCATTAACTGACTGATATCCTTTAGTTTTTCAAATGATCCGGGTTCGTTCGCTCTCAACATGTAAAATATAATATGGAAATATTATAAATTTTGCACGCTTTTTCTTTAACTTTGCAACATCGCTTAAAATTTGTTAACATTAACCAAGGTTAACGATTCTGTGTCGTTACGATTTCGGTCCTATTTTGGACCTTGTGTTGGGAGAGAGGAAAAAGCCATGCGCGTTCTGTTGATTGAGGATGATTCCTCTGCTGCAAAAAGTATCGAACTGATGCTTAAGTCCGAAGGGTATATTGTGGATGTCACCGACCAGGGTGAAGACGGCCTGGAAATCGGGAAAATATATGACTATGACATTATTATTTTAGACCTGATGCTGCCTGATATGGACGGGTACGAGGTTTTGAAACGGATGCGGGCCGGCAAGGTAAATACCCCTATTTTGATTCTGTCCGGTTTGGCCGAATTGGATAATAAGATCAAAGGTCTTGGGATTGGCGCGGATGATTATTTGACCAAACCATTTGATAAACGTGAACTGGTTGCCCGGATTCAGGCGATTGTACGTCGTTCCCAAGGAC
>CAZQLB010000095.1:2880-5471 GCA_964593915.1 uncultured Pseudobdellovibrionaceae bacterium | reverse complement strand
CACCAGAAGAAAACGATTTCTTGCGCGCATATCCCCAGGGATTTTAGGGGATATTTCATTACGATTTTTTCCCCATTTCCTTCGCGGCTTTTAGGGTCTCGCTGACACCTTGTGTACCAGTGCGGGCGGCTCCGGCCAGTTGTCCAAATACCATTTGTGATCCCATCGTTCCATAACCGACCAGCTGGTTGGCGGCTCCTTCGCCGCCATCCTGGAATGCAGATGCCCCAGATCCAATCCAGCGCAGCATGGATCCTGGGATCAGATCAATTAGTTTGAATGATGACATACCCAGCATATAGACAATAACAACATACATAATCGTATAGAAAAATGTATCAATCGCTCCGCGAATATTTTCAAGAGAGAGGCCCCCGGCGGCATTCATTCCCGCCATGATATCAACACCAGATACGTTTGCGACGGCAACGTTAAAAATATCATTCAAAACGTGTACCGAGGCGGCATAGATGGTCACGCTGGCGACGAGGCCAAAGACGATAAGGATAGGCCTGAGCATAATTTCAAGGATCAGGAAATATCCCGTTTGCGCCGCATCGCCCGGCAGTCCATTTCCATCAATGCGGATATGGGCAAGTGCCCACAAAGGGACCCCTACCATTGCTTCGAATATAGCCTTAACCCATCCGGCTACGGCAAAAAAGAAGTAAATAAAGGGGAGTAGGGGGATGATGTAATATAAGACAAATCCCGCCGATGCCCCAATAGAGAGAACAGAAAAGGCGAAGTTCGAAAAAACACCTAAAGCGGATCGAAATCCCTCAAGTTTTTCTGGAATCCAAGGTTGAACGAATGTTGCCGCAACACCCATCCCCAGAAGGCTGACCGATCGTTCAACCAGAGATTTCCCAAGTGTCGATAGCTGCGCCATCGGGTGAACGTTTGCATTTTCACGTATTGAAAACAACCCATTCACGCCAAAAAACCCGCTGATAATATCTAGTAAAACGTTTCCTGTCGGGGGAACACGGGGGTTTGCCTGCCACCAGGTTGTGATTTCGGCATAGACCTTCGCCGCCTGAATTTCAGAAGGGCCACCAGGAATCGCAACCGGGGCGGTTCCATTTCCAATAAAGGGGGAAAAAGTATCTTTTTGTGATGTGGTTATTTGTTTTTGTTGCTTATAAGCGGCTACGTTCATCATCGTTGTGGGGTAACGCGATACTTTTGGTAAATTCCACGCAGCAGTTGAAAACGCTCCATTCATTTCTGCAATGCGGTTGTACCATATACCGGATGCCGCCCAGCCCCGCACCAAAAGGTCTTTTGGAACCGCATAGTTTTGTCCGGATGATTTCGCGTCCTCGTCCCGTGCGGTATCGATGATTGTATATATCGTGGACTGAAAATAGTCATCCAGCGCCTGGCGGTCAGATTGCGGTGGTTTTACAGCATTGGCTCCAGAAGGAAGGATCCCTCTGTTCCATTGATAAGCAACGTATGGATCCGCAATTTCGGTAGCCATATTCCATGGAAGGGATGCCGCCGAATCTCCTGCAAGATTGTAGTTTTCACCTTCCACGTCTTTAAACGTCAGTTCTTTGAGCAGGTCAAAGTACGCGTTTTGAATTGCAGTTGCTCCGGTATAATAAACTGCAGGGGGGGTAATACCTTGTGGCGGCGTCTCACCGCGCTTAATGGGAAAGAATGTTGTGGGGATGGTCAGTTCGCCGCATATAGGTGAAACAGCACCTTTTTCAGCCTTGAATAATTTATCGTCTTTCACGCCATACCGGATGATCACATCGCCCATATTGGACCACACCACAGCGTCTTGCAGATTGACATCTTCGGTCAGTTCCTTGGCGATAGCCTTGTCGCTGGATGAACCATTTGCGCGAACCAAGTACGGCTTAATTTGAATTTTCTCGTCCTTGCGGTCTGGATATGCCCCCAAAAGCTTTTGTTCCGGGATGATATATTTTTCCTGAATCGTTCTGCATGCGTGCATCACGCTGAAGAAGTGAGCAAGCTGAACATGATCTGGCGTATTTGGTTTTGCCAAAAGATACTCGGATTGTCCGGCCATCGTTGCGGTGGTCCCCCCCGTTCCATTTAATCCATTTGTGGATTGTCCGGCTGTTTGGATGGTTTGGTTAAATCCAATCCACCCGTTTGTTGCAAAGTTTGCCCCCATTTTTGCCGCATAAAGGACAATGTACTGTCCAGAATTGAGCCCGTAAGACAAGGGGATTAAAAGTCCAGCGGCCGTGACAAGACGCAAAGGGGCCCATACCGTATCAAACCGTTTTCCAAATGGTGTTCCTGTTTGAGCCGTTTCAACCACCACGACAATTGAGAAATAGATGATGAGGAATACCGCAACAGCCAGAAGTCCGACGCTGTAAAATTGAAAAATACCGTGCAAAGCGTGATGAAATGGCCATGGGAATTGTCCGGGATCGTTGACGGCCAGGTCATTCACATCCGCGCCATACATCCCTCCAACGGGTTTACAGCTGTTTTCAACACCATCTGCAATACAGGAATTGAACACACCCGGTACACCAAATACGCGGTCCAGAAAGATAAAGGAAAGGTCATGAGACCCCAAAGACATAGAAACCCCT
>CAZQLB010000095.1:0-2870 GCA_964593915.1 uncultured Pseudobdellovibrionaceae bacterium | reverse complement strand
ATGAGGGTGTGTTGTATATATTTGAGGCGTATCAAACATACTAAAGGGATTTGAAAATGACGCCCCGCCCGGGAATGAAAACGCCATGGCTGTCGGGATTAAAAACGACAATAAAAGTCCAATAAACTGCAAAATCAAAAGGGCTATGGCCAGTAGAACGACAATAAAAACAATAATCTGATCAATGTTTTTCTGGCCCAATTGATATCGGTTAAATTTAATATACCGAATTGTTTCGGACAGAACCGCCCCAATCCCATATTTCCCGATATTTTGAGGGTTTAAAAAAGGATGAGTATCTGGCAACAAACGGACAGCCCGATAAACAAGCGCAATAAAAAAAGCAAAAGACGAAAATCCAGTATTAAACAGGGCAAAAACCCGAGGGATTAAGCCAGGCAAAAGAGTATAACGTAAAACATCTCCCAATGTAATGGATTGCGCTGTTTTCATCCTATATTACCCCTTGATTGCCGTCTTATGTGGGCAATTCTGATGCTCATCATACCATAACGGACTAAAATTTACCTTAAAAATCATTTTTCATCTTCTTTTTTATTACTTTTCTGTTGGCTATCATTTATTTCTTTGCCAAGAAGCGCACCAGTCCCTTTTGCCGCATCACGTAACCCGTGTATGGCCTGCCCGACAACTCCACCACTTTGGATCAACGGCATACCAAATGATCCGACAAATGTCGACTGGATCAATCCGGGAACAGGATCGCCGCCATCGTCAATAATGTTTTTAGCCCCAGATCCAGCCCAGCGCAGGATATTTTCTGGAATTCTATCAATCAATTTGAACGAGGATAAAGCCGCCATATACATCAAAATTGCGTATAAAACAGTATAAAAAAACTGGTCAAGCGTTCCACGTTTGACGGCTAAATCTGCGGCCATAGATCCCGTAGAGGGGGGGGTATAGGCCGCCAGGTTAACGGTGACAAGGTTAAATGTATCGTTCAGTGTATAGACAGTCGCTGTAAAAATAAGAATAGAAGCGATCAATCCGATAACCGTTAAAATAGGCCGAATAAGTATCTCTAAAAGCAGGAAATAGCCATCCGACGCCGCGCTGCCCGGAATACCATTCCCGTCAATACGAAGATGGGATAGCGCCCACATCGGCATACCAATCATGGCTTCGAAAATGCTTTGTAACCATTTGATAACAGCAAAGAAGAAATACAAGAAGGGAATAAATGGCATGACATAGTAAAGGAGAACGCCAATCCCAAGACCAATGGTGGCAATACTGAACCATGCATTTGTTAACTTTCCTGCACCCGCCCCCAATTTTTGATATCCTTCTAATTGAGAGATCATACCAATTGCAAATTCGGTCCCCGTACCCGCCAAGATATTAAAAAAAGCGGTGTCTACAATTGATTTCCCCATGGCTAAGAGTTGGACCATAGGATTGACATCTTGATTTTTGCGCATATCAAACAAAACACTGGTCCCAAATAAGGAATTCATTAAATCAAACAGCGCGTTTCCGGTCTCCCCCTTAATCTTGACTTTTTTGTACGCGTCATCTTGGAATTTGGCATATATTTTTCCAAGCCCACTTGAAATTTCAGGGGATAAAAGTTTGGCACCGTTTCCATCAATGGCTTGCGGAAGATATCGGGTAGCGACGTTTCCATCCTGGGTCGAAGATTGCTTTAATGCATCCACATCTTCCATTGGCTTTGGCATGCTCATAATAATTGGAAGTGCGCGCGCGGCATCAAAAAGGGTGCCGTTCATTTCAGCTAGACGATTATACCAAATACCTGCGCCGGCCCAACCGCGGCTCAGCATCCGGTTATCAATGGGTTTATTCATGAGGGCGATTTGACGTGTGCGGGCCTCATCCATAAAAAAATCCATAATTTTTTGGTATGCGTCGCGGGTTGTATTATAGTAAAGCGGGGCAGGGAAATCACCGCAGGATTTTAAATCGGTCCCCCATAGTTCGTTGTTTGGGACATCAATATTGCACCCGGGCAAGCGGCTATTATCCCCTGTGTTTTCTTGGGTCGTAATATAAATCCGTGCGATACGATCACCAAATGCCTTGATCATTTGATTTTCCCACATATTGGCAACCAGATCGTATTGTTTTTCCATGTACCATGTTGCGCCATTATCTTTTGCAAATGAGTTGACTTGCAGCCGAAGTTCCCCACAGAACGGTGCAATTTGTTTTGAACCTTCAGGAAGTCCAAAACGAATATGCATATTTTTTGACTTTGCAAAGTCCAGCGCATCGGCATATTTCAGGTCCGATGAAAGTTTTTTATATTTTCCACCTGGTGTGGTGATATACGGTTCAACTTTTAATAAATCTTTGTGATCGACGTTAATTGGATTTCCCTTACTATCTTTTGGGCGCAGATCGCCGGGCGGCATGATGTCAACCATGGCACGGCAGGCATGGGCCAAAAACATGAATTGCAGAAGAGGATCAACATCGGTAACCTGAGGACGTGCAATAGTTGCAGCAGATGGAGAAGATTTATCGGTCGCGCGTGCACCCGGATTCAAAATACTATATTCATTTGGGGCGGATACACCAACTCCGCCAATGACAAAATAATTATTAAAAACATTCCAGCCATTTGTTCCAAAACTGGATCCTAGTTTTGCAATATATAGAGTGAGATACTGGGCAGCATTATAACTATTGATTATACCGGCCTGTGTCCCCATTGGTATCGGGACGAGGGCCAAAACGGCAAGACAAAGACGAATAGGGGCGTAAGCAGAGGCAAACCGTTTCCCAAACGGGACACCTGTTTGAACACTTTCAAGGATAACAACGCCGATAAAATAACAAACGATGAAACCGCCGATAACTAAAGCGCCCATGCTGTAGTAAGC
>CAZQLB010000094.1:0-5656 GCA_964593915.1 uncultured Pseudobdellovibrionaceae bacterium | reverse complement strand
GGTCACGATGGAAGATGCTGTGAACGACTTACTGGACGGAGGAATGATTACGAAAGAAGAGGCGCGCCGTGTCCTGCTGAAAACATCTGATGAGTCCGAAGATACAGAAGTGGACGAAACACAAGAAACATCCGTTCAAGAAGATACATCTGCAAAAGAAGAAGCAGAACAGCCGGGTTATTCTTTCTAAGAAAAAGTATAAAAATATAATAAAAGGGTGGGGATAATGACGCACGATATTTTCAGTTACTTGCGAATGATGAATGAGAAGGGGGGAAGTGATCTTTACCTGACAGTGGGGGTTCCCCCCACACTGCGTGTGGATCACAAAACGATTTCTCTGGATAATCGAGCCATACGCTCCGGCGATATTCTTGATATCATGACAAAAATTTTGGGGCCAAAGCAACTTCAGATGTTCGAAGAACATCGGGAACTCAATACGTCGCTTGATACCACAGATGCGGGGCGTTTTCGTATTAACGTCATGCGTCAGCGTCAGCTTCCAGCTTTGGTTATTCGTCGGATCAGTAACGCGATTCCGAATTTTGCAGAATTGAAATTACCTAATATTCTGGAAAAATTGGCAATGACCAAGCGTGGATTGATCTTGGTGACAGGGATGACGGGCTCTGGAAAATCGACGACCTTGGCCTCTATGATCGATTATCGAAATAAAAATGAACAAGGGCATATTGTAACGATCGAAGATCCTATTGAGTATTTTCATGATCATCAGCGCTCTATTATTTCTCAGCGCGAAGTCGGTGTGGATACGGAGTCTTATGCGGTCGCCCTAAAAAATGTGCTGCGGCAACGTCCAGATGTCATCTTGGTGGGGGAAATTCGGGATGTTGAGGTGATGGAACAGGCCTTACAAGTCGCAGAGACGGGACACCTTTGTTTGTCCACGCTACACACCAATAATACATATCAAGCCATTGAACGGATCATCAATATGTTTCCGGAAGATTATCACGATCAGGTGCGCTTGAATTTGGCAATGAATTTGCGCGCGATTATTTCCCAGCGTCTTGTCCCTACAAAAAATGGGGGGATGCACCTGGTGCCAGAGGTATTGATTAACGAAGGATTGGTCAAAGATTTGATCAATGAGGGGAGAATTACGAAAATTCGAGAGGTTATCGAACAGAATAAGACTCAAGGAATGTGTACCTTTGATCAGTCTTTGTTGCAATTATACACACAGGGAATTATTACGGAAGAGACTGCGATTATGTATGCGGACATGCCAGGAGACCTGAAAATCAAGTTAAAACAAGTACGTCCACAACATAGTAACGGGGATTTTTCCAAAATCGATGTGGGAAACCTGACCCTTTCGGATTTCGAGAAAAAAATTATCTAATTGTTAAGACGTTTTTTTTAGGGTCAAATAGTGATAGCATGAATCGCAGTGCTGTCTTTTCGCGTCCCTTTTTCGAGTGGTCTTATCAATATGAATATTTCGCGTTTGTCGTCCCTATCTTTGTGTGTAGCTGGAGCATTGGTTTTTCTGTCCTCTTGTGCCCAGTACGAAAGTTATCAGAACTTTGATCGGGAAGCTGGGGTTGATCAACAAACCGTCCGGGATGTTTTCGCTGCGCGCGAGGTTGATTCCCAAAATGGAAATAAAACGGGAACATCCATTCCTGAATTTTCGGATTATACATCCACAAAAATGGATGATATGAAACCGATGCCGATTGTTTCGGTATCGGTGAATGAAACGATCCCATTGCGGGATGTTTTATATGAATTGGCACGTCAGGCGAATTATGACGTCGAACTTGATTCAAACATCCAAGGGGCATTGATTTTTAGCGCAACAAATCGGCCGTTGGACGAAGTATTGACAAGTTTATGTGAAATGGCGGGGTTGCGCTATAGTATTAATAACAACACGGTTCGTATTGAAATCGATCGACCCTTTACGCGTATTTACAAAATCGGGTATCTGAATATGACAAGACAGGTATCGTCTTCGATCTCGTCCAGTGCAGGGGGATCTGGTTCGGCTTCTGGTGCAACCGCGACGACCGCATCTTCGTTTTCGATCACGGGAACGACGGGGACGGATTTTTGGGCAGATTTTGAAGCAAACCTGAAGGATATTTTGGAAAAAGGTCAGCAGGAAGTCAATATGACATCGGCCGTTTCTGCTGTGGTTGCACTGCCTTCTTCGGAACAGGAGCAGTCTGATGAGTCTGATCAACCTGATTCTGTTGACGCCACCGCTGACACATCAACAGAGATTCCAGAAGCAGCAACAGCTGCTCCTGCTGAAGGTGAGGCGACGGCGCCAACAGCAACGACATCTGCGGATCCTGCCGCGGCGGCAGCAGCAGGGGGGGATACGGGGGCGCAATACTCTCTTAACAAGATTGCGGGAATCGTATCTGTTTATGCAAATGAAAAGGTCCATAAAAAAATTAAGGAATATATTGATCTGGTAAACAAACAAGTCGGCGGTCAGGTTTTGATTGAAGCAAAGCTTCTTGAAGTGGCGTTGACAGATGAATTCGCAACCGGTGTTGAATGGTCAAACATCAACCTGGCGAATATGC
Organism: uncultured Pseudobdellovibrionaceae bacterium; assembly: GCA_964593915.1. Classification (GTDB taxonomy): domain Bacteria; phylum Pseudomonadota; class Alphaproteobacteria; order Micavibrionales; family Micavibrionaceae; genus CAZLPZ01. The sequence goes on along the minus strand of CAZQLB010000094.1, from coordinate 3,089 downwards.
CGTGGGATAAAAAGGGTATTTTTAACGGCCTTGACGCGCAGGTAGCGTTCCCTCAACCAAGTTTGGATCCGTCATTGGGGGCAGGTAACGTTTTTTCGATGAGTTTAAACACAAGTCGTATCGATGGACTTGTTGAGGCAATCAACCGGTTTGGGAAAGTTCAGGCTTTGGCCAGCCCACGTTTGACTGTTTTAAATAATCAGTCTGCTGTTCTGAACGTTGTGCGTAACCAGACATATTTTGAAATTAAAGAGGAACAGGAAGAAGATGATAATGGAAACACAACCACAACCCGGACCGCAACGCCAAAAACGGCGCCGGATGGGGTGATGGTCAATGTGACACCATCTATCAACTTTGAAACGGGTGAAATTACCTTGACCTTGCGTCCCACCGTTTCTAAAATTGACGATACAACAGAAGACCCAACTGAACCGGATAACCTGGTCCCGAACGTGAGTGTTCAGGAATTTGATTCTGTCTTGAAGATTAAATCAGGAGAGGTCGCGATCTTGGGCGGTTTGCTCCGTGATAAAACATCTAATAATGCAACCGGTGTTCCTATTTTAGGTGAATTGCCGATTATGGGCCCTCTTTTCCGGAGCAAAGGCGATAAGATCGAGAAAACAGAATTGATTGTTTTGATCCGGGCTACCGTTTTGGATACGGCATCGGATGGTATTCATCAAACGGATAAAGATATGTACAAGACATTTTCAAATGATCGTCGCCCATTTCCGATGTAATCAATAACATAGAGGTGCGATGTGATCAGTTTTCCATTGGTATCGTATGTATTGCGTGCAGCCTTGCGTGACCGGGTTGTTTTATCGGCGATCGTTCTTTCGGTTGTGATGGTATCTCTTTCCTTGTTTATTGGGGATGCTGCGATTGTTGAAAAAGTCCAGTTTGTCATGGTTTACGCATCGGGGGGGCTTCGCCTTTTGGCTGTTGCGGCGGCTGTTTTATTTACCGCATTTTATATTCAGCGATCGTTTGCCCAGCGGGATATTGAATATCTCCTCTCGCGGCCTCTTTCTCGTGAAGCGTTTATACTTTCTCATGTCGCGGCTCTTTTTATTTTGACGGCTGTTTTGGCGGTTATTTGTGGACTGTCTCTGCTTATCTTATCGGGAGGGCAATCTGCTTCTTTTATAGGGATATGGACTCTCAGTTTGTTTTTTGAAGTGTTTCTAACATCTCTTGTCGCCTTCTTTTTTGGAATGGTTTTGGAATCGGCAACCGTGTCCACCCTGATGACGGCTGCCTTTTATGTTTTGGCGCGAATGGTGGGACAACTTTTGGGGATTATGCAGGAAAATGTGCCCACATGGGGGCGCGCGATTTTGGAACCTGTCATGAAAATGATTTCCATGCTGATGCCCCGTTTTGATTTGATGACTCAATCATCCTGGCTGATTTATGGCCCACAGGGGGCAGAGGGCGCTTTATTCCTTTTATCTCAATCTTTGGCGTTTGCTTTTTTGATTATTATGGCCGCGGTTATTGATTTGAAACGTCGTCAATTCTAGGTAAGAAAAAGAGTGGAACAGCAAATATGGCTCGTTTACAAAAAGCGCCTGTACCTATGCCTTTTTTATATCCTTTTTACGGGTTATTGATTCTGGCTGTTGTTATCAATATTGCCCTTTGGCTTGTGACTCACCGCATACAACCTGTCTGGCCGAATGTTCCGCCCGCGCCAACAGAAGACGCATCAAAATTCCTTGGGCTTGGCGATTCTGAACTTGCATACCGAACCCTGGCCTATCAATTACAGTTGATGGGGAATGAGGGGGGGGTGACCACCCCGCTGTATAAATACAATTATGACCGTTTGGGGACATGGTTTATGATTCTTCATCGCCTGGACCCAAAGTCCGATTATGTTCCGTATGTTGCCAGCTATTATTTTGGCGCAACCCAGCAACCCGAAAAACAATTAAAACCCGTTATTCATTATCTGGAACAGGCGGGGTCGGTGGATGCCCCTGGTAAATGGCGGTGGCTGTCCCATGCCGTTTATTTGGCCCAGCATAAGTATAAGGATATGAAATGGGCCCTGGATTTGGCATATAAACTTTCGCGGCTTCCACAGGCTGATATGCCGCATTGGGCGCGGCAAATGCCGGCGATTGTGTCGGCGGCGCAGGGGGACAAGGACGCAGCCATTAAATTTATGACATCAATATTGCTCGCGACGGTGAATGATCCATTGAAAAAACCGGATCCCGTCGAAGTTAATTTTATGGTCGAATTTATTTGTTCCCGGATGCAAACGCCTGAACAAGCAAGGGGGAACCCGATCTGTCAATCCTATGGCATGAGATAGGGGATATCGTTGGTGTGACGGATTGTCACGGCGATGTGCGGTTGATGTGTGACTTAAATGTCGCACGTGTGTTTCTGATCTATAATCTTCAGAATTCATTAAAGACTTGGATGCAAAGATATGAGAATATGAGGCGCGTAACCAAGGCGAATCAACTGGCATAAGGCCGGGCTATCGGGATGAAATGCGATGGGATGTCTTGGGGGCGATCCGATATTTTTTGTGACCAACCGTTAAAAGGAGTTTTAAACTATGCGTACAACAACAACAACGCCGCGCGAGCAGGGCTTTACCCTCGTCGAACTTGCGATCGTGCTGGTGATCGTCGGTCTTTTGATCGGTGGGATTTTGAAAGGACAGGAATTGATTGCATCTACTCGTGCGACGACTGCTGGATCTCAAATTAAGTCAATTGAAACAGCTATTCAAAGTTTCCAAGATACATATGGTGCTCTCCCAGGTGATATGACAGGTGTTGCAACAAGGCTTCCTAGATGTACCACGTCGAGTTCAGTATGTGCCAATGCCGGGAATGGTGATGGGGTTATTGCGAACAACTTCGCAACAGCTGCTGCTTTTACTCAGGAGGGGGTTTCTATGTTTGGTCACTTAGCTGCTGCTGACCTGATTTCTGGTGTGGACCCAACATCAACTACGGCGACTGTTGTAGGTAAAGGATTGCTTGGTACGTCACTTGGTGGTAATGTCGCTTACAAAGGCGTTGGTATACAGACAGCTACTGCGTTAGGTACTCAGG
>CAZQLB010000093.1:0-5684 GCA_964593915.1 uncultured Pseudobdellovibrionaceae bacterium | reverse complement strand
ACCACTGGCACATAGGGGGGTTCTTGTGTCAGCGATGATCTAGGTTTTGTTGATGCCTGAATGACAGGTTTTTGAGATGGCATTATGGGCAGAGCAGCGCTCGCCTCTGGCACCTTTTCAGATTCATGACCTATACGCGTGGATATCATCTCTCCATGAGCAGTGTGCACAGGGACCACAGAGGCGGGATCGAGGGCACGCAGTGCCATCGCCGCATCTGTTAATTTAGATTGAGCGACCAACCATTTTTCATTCATTTGATTGATTTGTGATTGAAGTCCATCCACCCGGGTTTCAAGCGAAGATATCCGCCCCTCAATCGTTCCAGGAGGATAAACAGCCGCCATAGGGGGTGGAGCCGATGACGGCGCAGATGTTGTCCCACAACCGGCCAAAGATACCGCCACGCCAAGACATAAAAGGGAGGATAAAGAACGCATAAAAAACACCAGTCCGGAAAGGCCAACGATAAAATGGCAGAAAAACTTGTATATTCATTGGACTGTAAGGATATGGGGTGGTCAAGCACCTTGACCTATTTATCCACAACCCTTATGGATTCTTTCCCGATTTTTCCACACCTGGTAAACCGTATATCCTAAAAGAAGGGCAACCCATAGAAATGTAAGAATCCCCTCTGTTATACCAACGTGGGGACCGATGAACCCAATAAGCCCCAAAAGTAAACATATAATCCATAAGGCGAGAGTCACGCGAATAGGACGATGCCACTTATTCAAAAGAATATGATGCAAATGGTCACGCCCTGCCGTAAAGGGGGAAATCCCGCGCCGCTTTCGGGCAATAAACAGGGCAAACGCATCCATAATCGGCAAGAGTATCACAAAAGCAAAGCCAATGGGCGTGATCCCTGCCCCTTCGGTCATAGCAGATGAAATCCCCAGCCAAGCAATCAGAAAACCCATACACAAGGTCCCTGTATCCCCCATAAAAACAGTTGCACGCTTATGTCCAGGATAGCGCTTTTTATGAATAAAAAATCCAACCACTCGGGCCATAAGCAATACAGAGGCTTAAAAAAAATGAATATGCCCCGCCAATAAAAATGAAAGAGAAATAAAAAGGATCATGTTAACCTACACCCCCCCAGAAAGTCCGTCCACACCATCAATCATATTCAGTGCATTCATGAAAAAAATAAAACAGACGACTGTGAAGGGGATACTGATAAATGATAGCTCAACAAGATGACTGGATCCAAACAGGTGTCCCAAATGGTCCAAAGAAACCGTACCAGATAATGTTACAATCAAGGCGCACAGAACCTGTACCCCTAGTTTCAAAGCAGGAGAAAGCCCTTTTGAATCATCTATAAAACCCGTCACATATAAAAGGATAACAGCAATATAAAGAGAAAGATAATCCCCAACCGAAACCCCTAAAAATGGAAGGATAAAAAGAAAAATAGGGACAATTACAATGCCACCAAGAGGGGGAACGGCCCGTCCATGATCCTTACGCGAATCATCTGGATGATCCGCAAATCCCCGGCGTACGGCAATACGGGCAAAAACAGGAATTAATGTTCCAACAAGGGTCGCCGCCGCCGCGATAAGGACAAAAAAGAATAGAAAAGTAACCAGAGTCATGTCGTACCCGTATGATCGTTATAAATACGGAGCGATCATATCACAAATGCCCTCGGAAAAAAGATGGGGATTTAGGCTCTATCTTCATTCGAACATATAGACGTCTGAATAGTTAGATGGACGAGACAACAAGGCGATGTTTATCAGCCCTACCGGTTATTGACCAAACATGCCCGTCAACTGAGAAAAGAAAAGGTTGTTTAGCTCATCACCAAAGACGAAGATGGTTGCCGCAACACCCAAAGAGATAAACATAGCAATCAAGCCGTATTCAATGGCTGTCGCACCGTTTTCATCGAAAAAATACGATTTAATTTTGGCCATGCCGATCCCCCCAGAACATGATGAGCCCATCTTCCTATTGTACTACAGCTAATACAAAAACTTCAACCTGCGTATAGATAAAAATTGAAATTTAATTTCAATTTAGCGTGTTGAATTCGCCGGACGTGCAGGGCGTACATCACCAATCGGGGCATCGACGCGAACAGGCAAATCCTCGGCCAATGGCTCGTCATCCAGCATTTCAATAAAACCACCAGGCTGAATTTGGAAATTCGCAATAAACAAGGCATTGGAATAGAAAACAATGGCATCACACAGGTAATTGCCCTTGGCATCCATACCTTCGAACGAAGCAGGACGCATCACCCCTTCGAATACTGTCCGGGTTTGTGGATCCATATTTTTAGGGATATAGGAATTATCCATATCCTCAACAATCAGGAATGGCCCCTCTTCGCCCCGAACAAAGAAACAAAAATAACGTAAATAATCCAAAATGTTATCTGGCGTCAGACGGATAGGAGCCTTGCTATTGATATCGTGAATGGGCCAAGACTGGCCGTTCAAGCGAATAGGATTCCCCTGGTCCACCAAAAAATAAAGGACCAGATTACGCGGCGTCCACGTGGTATCGGTCATACGCACCAAAACAATATTTTCATAAAAAGAAAGGGGACGCCATGCGACTTGAGTGGTCGTTTCTGATGCCTTATATTTACCGTCGACAGGGCTGACATGAGCAATAAACCCCGCAAGCTCTGCCCCTGTTACCGGATTCCACATCTGATCCACATACATGATTTTATGCTTTCCCTTATAAAATTCAATTCGTTATAGTGCCAGCTCTGACCACATTGCACGCGCACAGAACAACCCGTATATCATGCCAAACTTTCCCATGGGTGCAAGTTATTTATACAAACTTAGTTTAAATAAATCGTAAATATTACAATACAACGCTCTCACCCTTGACAAGGGGGCCTTTTTTGCCTTATAAAGAGGCCAGTTTAAACATTTTGTTTTCATAATATATGAGTAAGGGTGCAAGACATCATGGCGACGAAACGTACATATCAACCTTCCAAGGTCATCCGCAAACGCCGTCACGGTTTCCGGTCACGTATGGCCACAACTGACGGTCAAGATGTTTTGGCCCGCCGCCGGGCAAAAGGCCGCAAACGTCTGACTGTTGTATAATAGAATTGGGGTTATGCCCTTTTTTAAACAGGTGACCCCCGGCCTTTTGCCGGGGTTTATTTTTGGAACAACCTTTGCAAGATGAGGAAGAACTAAAGGATAATGACATCTGCGCCATGCACCACACATGCTCCTTTCCCGATCTCCTCTTTGAAAAAGCGGGGGGATTTTTTGCGCGTACAGTCAACGGGACAAAAATGGGTAACACCTACTTTGATCATACAGATGGCGCCATCCTCTATGACAGATCCAACAATGGTGCGTTATGGACTGACTGTCACAAAAAAGATTTATAAAAAAGCCGTGGACCGAAATCGTGTTAAACGTCGCTTGCGACCTATTATTCAGTCCGTTTCTTTGGACCTTCATCTTCATGGTGTTGATATTGTATTCATTGCCCGTGCGGCTGCACTTGATGCACCCTATGAAGCCCTTCAGAAAGATCTGAGATGGGCCGTCAAACGGTTAATCCAAAAAGACCTGAAAAACGGTGCCACTCTCCCATGATAAAACGTATTTTTATTTTTCTGATCCATGTTTATCAAATATGGCTGTCCCCCCTAATGGGACATCAATGTCGTTTTTCACCAACATGTTCATGTTATATGATCACAGCTATTGAAAAACATGGACCAACAAAAGGTGTTTTGCTTGGCCTTAAACGTATAAGCAAATGCAAACAATGGTCCCAAGGGGGAATAGATCCCGTTCCATAGGGGATCTTTTATTACTTTCCAGTGGGGATAATGCCACTTTCCATCTTTTGCTGTGCAGATTCTTTGACAGTGGGTTCATTATCGGCCGCATTATACGCACGGTGCCATTGGAAACGCGCCTCTCTTTTTCGCCCAACCTGCCAATATGCATCCCCCAAATGATCATTAATTGTTGGATCAAAGGGCATCAACTGAACAGCCCGTTCCAGGGTAGAAACCGCCTTATCATAATGGCCCAAGCGGTAATATACCCAGCCAAGTGAATCCACGATCGCGCCATCATCCGGCACTTGCGCTACTGCACGTTCCAAATAACTTTGGGCGGCGTCCAGCTTTATGCCACGATCAGCCCAGCTGTACCCCAGATAATTCAGGATATAAGGATGATTGGGTTTCAATGCCAATGCAGCCAGTAAATCCTTCTCTGCCTCATCCCATCTTTGAAGACGTTCGAGCACCATGCCACGCGCATATAAAACTTCCCAACCCGGTTTTTGACCTGTTTCTTCTGTTGACCTTGCCGCCCCCTCATAAGACGCAAGCGCATCACGATACTGCTGTTCATCCTGGTATATATCACCCATTTGCAGGTATAAAGACACCCGTTCCTCTGATGAGGCATTTGCAATCTGATCCTTGAGAATCTTAATCGCTGATTGTTTATCTCCTTGCCCTACATAAAGATCAGCAATCTGTTTCTGGACAAAGTCATAACGCGGATACGTGGATGGGATTCCTTTAAAAACATCAATTGCGCGGTCCGTACGATTATTTTGCAAGAACAGATGCCCCATCATCAATCGTGCGTCCACCAAATTCGGGTCCATAGATAAAGCCATGTTTGCAAAAAGCTGTGCACTTTCAAAACTTTGATCTACATAAAAAGATGTCGCCATATCAAAGAAAACACGCGCGACCCCATCCGTGACGGTCTTCGGCGGCATCGTCAATACATAAGGATCTGGCAATATTTTTTCCTTTTTAGATGCTGCCGCAATCCGCGCTTCCAGCTCAGAAGACATTTCAGTCAGTAAACTTGCCTGTTCATAAAAAGCCTGGGCGACATCAAACATACCATTGCGCAAGAAAACATCGCCAACCTGAAGCGCGGTTAATGCCGGCATTTTTTCAGCTGCGCGTTTCGCCAAAACAGGATCAATCAATGTTTTGACCTGCCCTATATAATCAGCAATCAATACCTGCTGGTAAAAAGAAGGAAGACTGGTCAGTACATCTTTTGAGACTGTTTTATGGGAGGCTGTCACCCATGCTAATAAATGAGGCCGCGCATAACTCAGGATCGGTGTTGCCCGCGCTTCTTTTAAAACCGCAAGCGCTTTTTCCTGGTCATCGGCACGAACCGCAACGATAAATTCAAGAAGGGTGGACAGCCCTGTTTCATCATTTTTTTGATCGACCAGTTTCAATTGGGTTCTGGCTGTATCAAAATCCCCCGTCCCCATCGACAAAAGCATAAGGCGCCGCGCCATATCTTCGGATGGTTTTTTTTGATCTTCCACACTTTTTAGGAAATCGCGTGCACGCACCCAATCAAACTGTCCCTGGGCATACCGTGACGACAGGTAATTCCCAGCCCACGTACGACTTTGCCCGCCCGCCATAAATAATTCCATCATGGCTTTAATATCATTTTGGGAAACCTGATGATTCTGTTTGGGACGATGAAGCCACATATACGTAATCGTCAAATTCAATACGATACATATCCCAAGTATACTGAGCAGAAGGGGAAGATAAGGATGTTTACGAAAAGGGCTGTGTTTTGTCGTCATATTCGTCTTCTTTTGTCAGGTCATAGCAGAAATAATATAGGTTTATTCAATTACATGCCCACATAATTTGGACCACCGCCACC
>CAZQLB010000092.1:0-5833 GCA_964593915.1 uncultured Pseudobdellovibrionaceae bacterium | reverse complement strand
GGCTTGTGATAACACCCTTGATGGCGTGACCCGTGTGGTCAAAACGGGGAATACGGCGGTGGCTCAGAACACAAATCCGCGGGCGTATACGTGCAAAGGAACGGTATGGGCGGCATTAGGCCTGGATGATAATGGTAATTTAACAGTATCTGGGAATTTGTCGGCTGCAGATGTTACGGTCCGTGATGATTTGACCGTTAATGATGCCGTCACCATCCATGGCGCCATCACGGTGTCCGGTAGAGCCACGCTGTCTGGCGGGATGGATGTAACGGGCCGATCGACTGTCGATGATCTTCAGATCGTGAATAACGTCACGGCCGGATCCGCCTGTGCGGGCGGCGCTGCCGATAATGGCCGCCTGGGCCGTGATACGGCCGGCAAAATCCTCTCCTGCCAAGCCGGTACGTGGAAAGTAATCGCTGGAAGCGCTTTAGGGCCCACGACTACGAGCGATATCGTTTCTTATCGTGATAACGCTCTCACAATGGGAAGTAAAATTGTTGACTGTCCCGCTGGAAGTGTGCTTGTTGGCTTATACCGATACGATCCTATGGATTCCTACTATTTACGTTGTGCAAGGCTTCAGTAGAAAAGAATAAATATTTGGAGAATGCATCGTAAATGCCTCCAAGATATAGGTCTAAGGTCTAGATAATTATTTCTGATAAAAGATCTTTATTATCACGATATCAAATCGGCAAAACTTTCCCGTTTAACCAGGTGATCTTTCAATCTTTCCATCGCGCGGGTTTCCAGTTGACGCACCCGCTCCTTGCTGATGCCCAGGGATTTTCCAAGGTCTTCGAGCGTGACGACTTCTTGTGTCAGGTGCCGGGATTGGATAATCGCGCGTTCTCGTTCTGGCAGGCGCGCTAGTGCATCCGCAAGCCATGCCGATCTGGTTTTTGAATCGCGCGTTTGGGTGATGATTTCCTCTGGGTTCGGACGCTGATCAGGCAGCAGAGCCATCCATTCATCCTGGCCATCATCGTTGATCACTGCGTTCAGTGATTGATCCCCGGACCCCATGCGTTGTTCCATTGCTTCGACATCTTTTATAGAAACGCCGAGTGTTTTTGCAATTTCATCCCGCTTTTCATCCGTAGAGAGTGATGTCCCGGACGTCCCTTCGATCTTTGCACGCAGACGGCGCAGGTTAAAGAATAATGACTTTTGCGCGGCTGTTGTGCCCGTTCGAACAATCGACCAGTTGCGCAGAATGTAATCCTGGATTGAGGATCTGATCCACCAGATCGCATAGGTGGAAAAACGGACATCCCGTGTTACATCAAAACGATCCGCCGCCTGCAGCAAACCAATCACCCCCTCGTGTATCAAATCGCTGATGGGTAGACCATAGTGCCGGAATTTATGGGCCAGCGACACAGCCAACCGGTGATGCGCAGTGGTCAGACGGTGAAGAGCGGATTTGTCGCCGCGGTCATGCCATGCGGCGATCAGCGCACGTTCCTCATCATGCGTTAGCATAGGAGCCTTCATTGCATGCGAAATAAAATCAGCGTCGGCTTTGTGCGTGGCGTTATTATTTGGATATGTCATCTTTAAGCACCTTTCGTTGTACATCCCCATATGGGCGATGGATGCTGGATGTGCCTTATGGCCCCATCCTCCCTAAATCATACAAAAATAGTCCTGATTTGTACAGAGAAAATGATTTTTGATAAGGTAGATAAAAACATACCCCAATATGATTCTTTTTAATGAACAAGAGTACGTATAAAATGGATCGTCTTGTGTGTCTTTGTTTTATTCCAGAAAGGAATTTTTTCTTATGCTTGGTCATAAATCCTCTTACGTGCGTGAATGTGAATCAAAATTAGCCGCGATGGATAAAGTCCAGGCGGTGATCGAATTTAATCTGGACGGCACCATCATTACCGCAAACCAGAACTTTCTGGATGCGTTGGGGTATCGGCTTGAGGAAATAAAGGGCAAACACCACAGCATGTTTGCCGAACCTGCCTATGTGGCCAGTCCCGAATACCGGGCCTTTTGGGATAAATTGCGGTCGGGGGAATTTGATGCCGGGCAATATAAACGGATTGGTAAAGGCGGAAAAGAAGTGTGGATTCAGGCGTCGTATAATCCGATGTTTGATGCACATGGTAAACCGTACAAGGTGATTAAATTCGCAACCGATATCACCGCTGATAAAATGCGTAACGCGGAATCCCAAGGAATTATTAATGCGGTGCAACGGGCGCAGGCAGTGATTGAATTTAATCTGGACGGTACCATTATCACTGCAAATGAGAATTTTTTAAATACGCTGGGCTATCGGCTTGAGGAAATAAAGGGAAAACACCACAGCATGTTTGCTGAACCTGCCTATGCGGCCAGTCCCGAATACCGCGCCTTTTGGGATAAATTGCGGTCGGGGCAATTTGATGCAGCTCAATACAAACGGATTGGAAAAGGCGGAAAAGAAGTATGGATTCAGGCATCCTATAATCCTATTTTTGACCCCAGCGGTCGTCCGTACAAGGTGATTAAATTCGCAACCGATATCTCGGGGCAGGTTAATCAACTACGGACCATTAAATCGAATATGGGCGGGAATTTAGGTCAGATCGAAAGTGCTGTGAATATTGTATCCCAGCAAACGACGGCGGCATCTGGCGCGGCAACGCAAACGACGTCGAACGTACATTCGGTTGCATCGGGGGCTGAAGAACTGCACGCTTCTGTCGTTGAAATTTCCCAAAACATGACAAAATCTCAGCATGCAGCGGACCAGGCCTATGCCAAGGTGAAAGAAGCAGACGAAGAAACCCGTAAGCTATTGAGCGCGGCCGAGGCGATGAACGGTATTGTCAACTTGATTGATGAAATTGCGAGCCAGGTTAATTTATTGTCTTTGAATGCGACAATCGAGGCTGCCCGTGCGGGTGAGGCCGGTAAGGGATTTGCTGTTGTGGCGTCTGAGGTTAAAAATCTGGCTGGCCAGGTTGCTGAAGCAACCAAAAATATTGGTACTGAAATTGATGGGATTCAGGGTGTGGTCAGTGTTGTTGCCAAAAGCCTGCAGGAAATTCTGGGGTCGATTGAAGGACTGCGCAGTTATGTGACGGGGGTTGCGGGTGCTGTCGAAGAACAAAGTGCGGTTGCAAAGGATATGTCATCCAATATGCAAAGTGCAGCTCAAGCCGTTAATGATATCAATGCGCGACTTGCCGACATTGTTTCGGCTGTTCATACTGTGAATACAGCGGTCGATCAATCGAAAGCAGCTGCCAATAGCATTGTGGATTAGTTTCTTTTTGGCTGTCTATTTTTTAAGAATTCAAGCAGCTATAGCTGCTTGATAAATGAAGTGAATGGCCGCGAGAACAAGATCGGGCAAAAACCCGGCGCGCAGCGTATACAAAGTACGTAAGCACCGGAAAGTTGAGACAGAATTAGACCGCAGCTCCGTCCCTTTCATTTTACACATGGTTATTTATAAAAAACAATATCGGGGTCCTGGAGTTAAAAATCCAGGATCTTTTATTTTGGAAAAAAAGGCCCCCTAAAAAGGGGGCCAATAGTGAACGTAAACCTATTAAATAAGGAGACATAGGTGCGTTAAACCAGACAACGGGAGAAGAGGATACGATCATCTCCCTAAAACGAGATATAGCGATTAAGCCGCAAGGCGTTTGCGTTCACCGCGCATAATTTGTTCCAATTGTTCCGATGCTTTTGATTCAGATATGTTTTGAACAGCGGCCAATTCACGGGCCAAACGTTCCAGCGCGGCCTGATAAATTTGACGTTCGCTATAGGACTGTTCGGTGTCATTCGCACTGCGTTTCAGATCGCGTAAGACTTCTGCGATTGCAACGGGATCGCCGGAGTTGATTTTGGTTTCGTATTCCTGTGCTCTGCGGCTCCACATGGTGCGGCGGACACGTGCACGTCCCGAAAGGGTTTTAATCGCGTCTTTAATATGGTCGGCAGATGCCAGTTTACGCAGACCGGACGATTCAGCCTTCATCACGGGGACCTTCAGGCGCATGCGGTCTTTTTCAAAAGAAATGGTATAAAGGCGGACATCGATACCACCGATGGTTTGGCTATCTACACCATCGATTTTGCCTACGCCATGGGCTGGATAAACGACATAGTCGCCAGTCCGAAACTCGACACTTTGTTTCGTTGACGCAGGTTTTGTTTTCATGGTCCACCTCTTTTTATTGTTTAATGAACAAGACCAACTTCCTGAAAACAATAAGGTTCTCAGGTTTTAACCCTCGATGGGCAGGTGGTTTAAGAGATAGAAGTAAGGAGACTTCTATTTACATAAACCTGCGCAACGGCGAAGGGGTGTCGATCGTGACTGATGGTTAATAAATAGTATAGATGGACGAAAAAAGCAAGTGAAATCTGATGGAAGAATAAGAAAAAACGATATCTATTTGAAAAGTATAGGTTTATTCTTTTTTAGGAATGGCAAAAAGGGGGCGGTTATGGGGACACGACCTCATTAGCTTTGGTCTCTACGGGCTGTTCCGGCCAATAGATCGTCCCAAAAAAGCCAACTTTGACGGGACCCAGATAAATACGCCCCTGTTTAAAATTAAAGTCGAGGGGCAGGATATCCTGTCCCGTGCTGTCATCTTTTTTGCGAAAACTGTTCACGACGCCGCGGGCCAGGGATTGTCCCATGGGGTTATCAATGCGGGTCAGTAACATGTCTTCGATCATCGCGGGATCGTCAAATTGTATATGAACGGATCCGGTGGGCTGCAAAAGATCATCGTATGTCATGTGACCCTTGCCTGAAAAGCGGAGCCATTTGTCATCCAGTTTTGGGCCGGTTGCGGCCATATCCAAAAGACGAAAGGTAACACCCGTGTCATGCAGTTTCTGGACTTCTGATCTAATCCATTGCACAGGCAGGGTGCGGGGGATTTCAATTTTGAACATGAATGACTGGAACATGACAACTTTCTGATCTGGGGGCAGATCCAGTTTTTCCCCCTCGATCATAACCCCGTCAGGTAAATCAATCGTCATGGGGGTGTAGGGAATAGGAAAAAATGTTAAACGGAGCGTTGGAATGGTTATTTCCAAATCATTGTTCTTAATCTGTCCGGACCAGGTCAGAACATAAGGCCCCGGAAAGCCGCTGATGACAGGTGGGGGATTGGAAATAAAAAGCCCTTGTTTTTGGATGCTATCCCATGCGGCGATGGCCTCTTTTTGCATGAGCTGCGCGCCATAAAACCATATATTGAGGTACGCGGCCAAAAGGATGAAGGACATCAGGATGCCTTTTAAAACCCATGATCCTCGTTTATGTTCAAAAGATGATATAGGACTTGGATCATCAAGGGACGGAGACGTGCATAACCGTGTGCTTTCATCTTCCAATTCTGTTTCAAGGCGTGCCATAAAATCGGCCATCGATAAACCGGGTTCGATTGCAGGCAGGAATGAAAACGTGACAGTCCCGGGCCGTTTCCAAAAAGCATCACGCGGCCAAAACAGTCCGGTGTTCACGGCCATAGGAACAACGCAGGTGCCTGTTTGTGCATATAATTCATATATACCGCGTTTATAGGGTTTTTGTTCGGGTGTATCGGTAACAGATACACGTGTGCCTTGCGGAAATATCACAACGGTTTGATTCTTTTGAATGGCTTGTTGAACGCCCAATATCATTTGCTGGATTGCTGTGCGTGCATTTTTACGGTTAATGCCAATCATTCCTGCTTTTTTTGCGTACCATCCCCAGAATGGAATCATCAGCAGTTCGCGTTTTAAAATCACAACAGGACGTTTAAATAAGAGCGGGAGTTTGAGCGTCTCATACGCCGACTGGTGT
>CAZQLB010000091.1:0-5916 GCA_964593915.1 uncultured Pseudobdellovibrionaceae bacterium | reverse complement strand
CTTGTAGGGTATAGCTCGTCTCGCGTGGTGAAGGCATATTAAAAATCTCGAAAGGGAAGGGGTTAAAGGGTTGTTGTTTCAGAATGTAGGGTTCCATCAGCCTGCTGTGTCATTTGGGTGATGCGCATTTGCGCTTCTTGCAGGCGTTTTTGGCAATGATCACGTAAAGCTACACCGCGTTCGTACTGCTCAATGGATTGTTCCAATCCTGTTTTTCCAAGTTCCATGTCCCGAACAATTTGTTCCAGTTCGGTCATCGCTTCTTCAAAGGAAAGTTGATCAACGGCGCGTGCAGTGGGTTTAGACATTACATAATCTACCTATTTTTTGTCTTCATCACTATACCCGAAAGCGGCCCGAGTCTCAAGGTAAAAGGGGCTGTGGGACCCACATTTCCCTTATTTCTGAATGACCATGGTCAGACTTTTTCCAAGTTCGGACGACGGAAGGCTACGGTTATAGGTTAATTCCTCGTTTGACAACTGGAATCCCACCATAATCCGCATGTCCGCCGGGGCGGTTCCTTCCAGTGGGATCATTTGGGTAATATCTTCGGTCTGGACCTGAAGGTTGCTTTTATTGTCATAAGAGAAATTGACCGCAAATACCTCTTTTGACAGAATCTGGTTCTGCGCGTTGGTCACCGCAATAAAGTAGGGATATGAAAAGCTGGGTTTATCACCGGCATGAATCCGCCCCTTGGGTCCCAAAGCCCCTTCAAAGTTCAAGGTCATATCCAGTTTGAGCGTCCCGCGCTTGCGGTCACAGGTACTGGTCACGCGGGTCACGTGCACTTCCGATACGCGGGTGCTATCACTGGGTTTTTCAGGGTTTATGAATTGGGTTAAAGAAGAGAGTTCAGCAACGCGGCTGATGCTGGGGCATCCGTTTGATGATCCGCTTGTCATCGATCCGCCAGATGATCCGGTCGTGACGCATCCCGCAAGGGCCAGGGCGGTCAATCCCGCAATAATACCAGAAAAAAGCGGTGAACGAACAAAACCAAATTGCAGCATGAAACCCCCTGTATAAAAGGAAACGGATGTTGACAAACCTACTCCAAAGGGGGCAGGGACGCAATAGACCTCTTTATCTCATTGATTTTTCAGGCATCTGGATTTTTTCATGGAAATCCGTCACTCTGGATAAAGCAAAAAGGATTCATAACTGAAAATGTCAAACAAGGTCACGATATATACAGATGGTGCGTGCAGCGGCAATCCCGGCCCGGGCGGGTGGGGTGCTTTGCTCATGTACGGGACGGCGACCCGTGAATTATATGGCGGCATGGCGGATACTACGAATAACCGTATGGAATTGCTGGCCGTGATCAAGGCATTGGAGGCGTTAAGCCGTCCCTGCGTTGTGGATCTGTATACAGATAGCGTTTATGTTAAAAATGGGATGGAGCAGTGGCTCGCCGGATGGAAAGCCAAGGGCTGGAAAACAGCGGATAAGAAACCCGTTAAGAATCAGGATTTATGGCAAGAATTGGATGCAGCATGCGCCCGGCATACGGTGCAGTTTCATTGGGTCAAGGGTCATGCCGGCGACCCCCATAACGAACGGGTTGATGCGCTGGCACGCAAGGGGATTGTGGAAAGAGAGCGCGAAAATATTTAAAGTTTCTTTTTCTATATGGACCCATGTGTACAAGTCCATATAAGCTTATAAAGATTGGAAACAGATACGCATGTTCCCTAGTCAAGATTTTTAATTTAATGCGAGAATAATTACTGGAATGACCCCGACCTTTATTTTACTGAATATTATTGGCGGCATTGTATTGCTGCTGTATGGATTACGCCAGATTAAACGCAGTATTATGCGTGGATATGGGGCGCATTTACGCGGATTTTTAACGGTATGTACGGTAAACCGTTTTACGGGCTGGCTTGCCGGTGTGGGGACAACCGCCCTGATGCAAAGCGCATTGGCCTTGACGATTATCTTGTCCACGTTTGTGTCACAGAAAATGGTGACGACGGCGGCCGCTATTCCCGTGATGATCGGCGCGGATTTGGGCGTATCGCTGGTGGCTCAGGTCTTGACGTTTAATCTGGCGATGTTAGCCCCCTTATTTTTATTTATGGGGTTTATGTTTATCACGTCGTTTCAGCACCGGAAAAAGGTCCAGAACCTGGGGCTGATTATTTTCGGGTTTGGCTTGTTGCTTTTCTCTTTGGGCGTGATCCGCGAGGCAAGTATCCCGTTTCGCGATTCTCCTGTGATCCCTTATTTGGTTAAACCGCTTGAAATTGATCCGGTTTTTACCGTACTGGTCGGCGCCTTGCTCACCTGGCTTTTGCATTCGTCTCTTGCCTTTCTGATGTTGATCGTGACCTTTTCCGCATCCGGGGTGATTTCGCCAGATGTCGCCCTGGAACTGGTTCTTGGATCAACATTGGGCGGATCGATTGGGGCGATGGTGTCGGTTGCGCGTGATCCATTTGGTGCAATACGATTGCCGTTTGCGAATTTCCTGATGAGGGCCGTTCTGATTATCGCTGTTTTGCCTTTTATGGACGATGTGGAACGGATCTTATCCTTGTATGAAAAGGATGTTGCGCGTCAGGCTGTGCACTTTCATTTGGGGTTTAATTTGCTGGTCAGTGTTGTTTTCCTGCCGCTAACACCTGTTGTGGCGTGGGTTGTGCATCGCTTAATTCCTGAAAAAGACCATATGTCCGAGGACTTTAAACCGAAATATCTGATCGATACGCATATGAGCACGCCGGTGGTTGCATTATCCGCGGCCGCGCGAGAAACATTGCGGATTGCCGATATGGTGACGGATATGCTATCTAAATCACTTATTGTTTTTAAAACGCATAACGAACAGATGATGCGGGATATCCAGGCCCAGGATACAGCGGTCGATACCCTTCACCGTGCGATTAAAATCTATATGGCCCGCGCGCTGGAATTATCCCTAAGCCCCAAGGAAGCGCAAAGGCATCTTCAGATTATCAACTTTGCGACATCTCTGGAACACATTGGCGATACCATTGATAAAAGTTTGATGCCGATGGCGCAGCGCATGATTCAAAATCACCGAAAATTTTCACCGCAAGGTATGGATGAAATTGAACAGTTGTTTTCGGTTGTGATCGATCGCATGCGTTTGGCGCAAACGGTATTCATGTCGTCGGATGAAGGGCTTGCCCGCCGCCTTGTGGAGGGGAAAGAGGAGGTCAATCGTCTGGAACGTCAAGCATCCAGCAACCATTATAGCCGTTTGAACCAGGGAATCCCGGAAAGCTTAGAGACAAGTTCCATCCATCTGGATATTTTGCGCGACTTGCAACGTATCAACGGTGATGTTGTAACTGTGGCCTATCCGATATTGGAAGAAACAGGGGAATTGTTGCCCAGCCGTTTGCGTGTACGTCCCTTGCGTTCACTGGAACCGGACCTGCGGGACGAGGGGTAAAGAACCTGCATAGTTTATCGGATCAGGTCGCAGATCTGTTCATGTCGTTTTGTAAATGAGTACAGCATTGATATAAAAACACAGGCTTTTCGGGATCTGTGTTTTTGTCTGTTTAAATGAGGGTGATTATCTCTTAAGTCCAGATGGTTTATGGACATCAGATGGTTTATGGACATCAGATGGTTTGTGGGGCGGTGGCGATTTTGTATCCACTGTTGGACCCTCGTCTGGAGTGGGGGGCTGTCCGCACGCAGCTGTAAAAATTTCACGACATTCCGGGGTCTTTGACATGGCCTTCTCCTTGTATTTGATTTTGAATGATAACAACAGTCTAGCAAATTTGATTTAATAACCCGTAAAATCCCGATGCGGATTTATTGTTAATAACACTATGTCTTGTTAACGTTCTATTTACTAGATTTTGGCAAACTTAATATTATGTCTAAAGCAAAAAAGGCATGTGTGAAGCGTAAGACATATTAAAAAGGGGCGCTTTATTTTCTACAGATCAGGGCGGATACAAGAAAAGTGGCCGAGGTTGCTTTAAGAAAATGCGCTCAAGATTGTGTTAGGGAAATGAAAGTTGCAAGATCTTTTTCTTGTTTGATACGCTTTAAGGATCCACATGAAAACAAGGAGGTTATGCATGTCCAAATCTGTTCTCGCATTATCGGATATTCAGGTAACAGGCCGTTTGGCGGCGCTTAAAAAACGTCATCACGAATTATCGAAAGAAGTCGATCAAGCGCGTGTTCATGCATCGATCAGTGATATACATCTTCATGATCTGAAAAAACAGAAATTGCATATAAAGGATTTGATTGATCAGTTGTCGGGCCGAGAAGGCGGACAGGATCAAACAGCACGGGCCTGATGTGCCCGAAAGAGCGTTGCATCTTGCTTATCTGGATGCACAAACACCCAAAGGGACGCCTTTGGGTGTTTTTGTTTTCGGAACTTATCCTTAAAATATGTCCAGGCGTATAGTATTGATATATTTAAGACGACACCTGTTTAAAAATTACTCATCCGTACCTGTTGCGGGGGGAGGTGATTTAAAAAAGTTGCTAAAATCAAATGATTTTGCGCTGGGTTCCGGAGCTGTGTGTGGCACACCCGCTTCGTCCAACATTTTTTGTTTGCGGGCGGCGTCTTCGGCGACTGGGTCTTTACCCATCGCGCGCAAGGCCTTGTGCGACAAGCGTTCCAGTTCAGAATAGGTGCAAAGACCGATTTCAGCCGGGTTTCTGGGGCGCAGGTTGGCCGTGTTTGGATGTGTCCGATCGCGCACGGATTGTACCGTTGTTTTGGTTGATCCCACTAGTTTAGAAACAGCGGTATCGGATAATTCAGGGTGGTGTTTCAAAAGCCACGCAATCGCATCTGGCTTGTCCGAACGGCGCGCAACCGGGGTATAGCGGGGACCCTTTGCACGAATTTTGGGTAATGGAATATCGGGGCGCACCATTTGTAGCTTGGCCATTGGGTCCTGTTGGCAGCGTTCAATTTCCTGAAGGGTCAGTTCGTTGTTATCAATGGGGTTACGTGGGGTCATTCCGCGGCCACTTTCGGCGTTAGCCAACACATCAACCTCAATGTCATGAAGGCCGCAAAAAGTCGCAATCTGCGCGAATGTTAAGGTCGTATTTTCAATCAGCCACATGGCCGTTGCTTTGGGCATCAGGGGCTTGGACAAATCCGCTGTTAAATCACTGGTCCGCATGATGTATATCATCCTGTTTTAAAAAAGTTTTTCCATGGTCTGCACGGGTATCCGCCGCGGCAGCCCCCTTAAAAGAACATACTGAGCATTCAAGGGAATAACCGGAATATAGGTGAAATATCATGAATGTGCAAGAATAAGAAATTAGACATAATATATACAGAACAAGAGCGTAGGGCGATGTGGGCAAGGAAAATAAGAACAATTATACCATAGGTTGCGTTTTTATTTGACAGAAAATAAATATATCTATAAACATAATGCAAATCTAGGATGTATAGGGTTTACGATGATGGGTAAAAAACAACGCACAGATTTTGCGCATGCTGCGCATGGTTATTCGCCTAGATTATCTCCGGAATTTGACCCCAAAGTTGTGGGGAAAATTGTTAAATACCTTTTGCCTGAGGACGAGTCTTTTTCGGCAGGAATAAATGACGAAACCCGGAATGCAGTTCACCGGGTTGTGCAATATATCTCCTGCTTATTTCGTGGGGATCAAATAACGATTGAACAAAAGGGACTATCTGATCGGTATATAGATCAGCTTTCTGCGGTAGAAAATGTCCAGAACCCCTTATACGGGCCTGTGGTGAAGGGAGCTACATTTTATATAAAGTATGAACGAACACCGCAGGCCTCTTTGGAATTTGATTTATATAAGGATGTTCTTTATTTAGCTCTCGCGTTTGATTCAGATCCTCGTGACTCTGACGCTAAAACATTTTTTATTCGTCTAAAAGACAAGGGAGTTCAGCAC
>CAZQLB010000090.1:0-6019 GCA_964593915.1 uncultured Pseudobdellovibrionaceae bacterium | reverse complement strand
GAGTATTCTGGTGTGTATTTTTGGGTCTTCTGTTTCACTTTTGAAATCATAACCACGACGTTGCATTTGCAAATAAGCAAAAATATCATTTGGTGCTTTAAATGCATTTTTAGAAAACGCATTACTTAAATTTCCATTCAAGCTATTTAATTCAAAATTCATAATATTTAATCCGACCGTACATAAAAAATCTAAATTTTGTCAAGAAAAATCGTCTGCATAATCAATACCCTAGTCATTTTTCTACCTCCGATAACTGGTTTTGGGATTTGTTGCCCATCTCTGGGTGTGGACCATGCTCACAATCGATGGTTTCCATCAGAAACATGATCGCACGGCGGTAACGGTCGCTCTGGATACGATGCCAAAGGTCAGCGACTTTACGGTCGACGGTGTGGCATTTCGGATTGATTAAAGATGGTGTCGTTGGCTCACCTGTCCAATGCAAAATGTCGTGCGGTGTCACACCCAGAATGCGCGCGATCGCCACCAGACGTGCCGCCGAAATGCGGTTGCGACCCTGTTCGTATTTTTGAAATTGTTGAAAACTGATCCCGAGAGCCTCGGCGACTTCGGTTTGTGATAGGCCACGCTCCTGGCGAATCTGCCGGATGCGCGTGGCAACACTGAGATCGTCAACGCTGACTTGGCGCGCTTGTGATATACCTAGACTCATAATTTCCCCCGTAAAAAACGTCTCCTCTTACTTGTTGTTAACCGCACACATACTTTTTTATCCGGCACGTTGATCGTGCCTTAAACTCAATAATCCGCGCCCCTGGGGGGTCCCTCGGCACATGTCTGATCGCCGTTTTCTTGCTCTATGCTGTGGGCGCATAGAACAATTGGCACACCCATTATTCAGACATGGCCGAGGTCCTTCCCACTTTGTGGGGACAAGTGGAAACCTTTAATTCATACCCGTTACACCTGTCATATCGTTGCTGACCCGCGCATCGTACCAACGGCGCACGCAATGCGGCTCATTCGCATCTGTCATCGCCATGCACACGTCATACAGCGCATGAAAATCCCGATTCATTTTTTTGTAGAGACGGTAGGCGCGGAAGATCTCGCCCTTGGTGCCCGCACCATCAAACAGCGCGACGACGTTTTGCGGCCAGGTCTTGGAGATATTTTCATTTGTACGGTATTGCTGGATCAGATCGCGGACATGAGCACGCAGGCGATGCGCGATTTCACTGAGTTGTAAAACTTCGAGGCAGTCCGGTTCTTGTAATGATTCCCTGTGAACCCTCGTCAGTTGATCATAAATCGCCTGGCCCATCACGCCGCCATAACGGGTTTCAAGATCAGCCAGCAGCGCGGTCTTATTTAGTTGTTCGATTGGTTGTTCCATGTTCGCGTCCCCCAACGCTAAACTTGTAATTTAATTGCTTATTTCATCAGCCCGAATGCGCGGTACACCCGTTTCAGGCCCAGCGGATCGCCATAGGCCATATTCATAAACCCAGCCACAAAGCTGGCCGTAAAAGTGCCGATAGATAGCAATAATTCGAGTTCAGTCATTTTCTAGCTCTCCACACAAAGTCTTGTTTATTCATATGATCAAAGTTGATCGTGAATGAACAATAACCTATTTCCAGAACCTAGGTCAACAAAAAAGTTGATTATGGATTGACAATGTTTAATCTAAGGTAGTAGCATATTAACTATGTTGATTGCACCTAGACAAATTCGGGCGGCGCGCGCCCTTTTAGATTGGACCACTGAAGACCTTGCCAAGCGCATAGGGATGAGTAAGGGAGCAATCTCATATATTGAGACAGGAAAGAACAAACCTTCGGGCGATACACTTAAAGCTCTTTATAAAGTTTTGAGCCGCGAAGGGATTGTTTTTACCGAATTTGGTGTTGAGCTCAGAAATAATCCAATTGAGCGCCTCGAGGGTGATCATGCTTATCTCGATATGCTTGATCAAATCCACAACCTTCTTTCAAGTCAGGATGAAGAAGTTTTGTTCCATTGCGCGGATGATCGCAAGTCTTCGCCAAGTGTAATCGAAAAACAAAAACAAATGCGAGATTCGGGTATTCGTATCCGGAAAACAATTGCAGATGATAATTCAACAATCACCGGACGTTTGGAGGACTATCGACTCATTCCTGCCGATTATGTTTCTTCGTCTGAGGTGATTGTTATTTATAAAGATTGTGTGGTGTTTGACTTAGGCGATGCATTACTACGTATTCGCTCAGAAAAATTAACATCGGTCTGGCGGGGGCAGTTCGAGTACTGGTGGAAGAAAGGTAAAAAAATCGCCCCATGAAAAAGACATCACTTTTGGCTGATTTTAAAGGGGTCCAGCCGCCCCAAAATCATGTTTTATTCACAGTCTGTCCCGGTTCGGATACGCAGCGGGGCGATATGCTGCGCGCAAGTGTTCTTGCTGTCAGAGATGCTGGTTGGCACGTCACATTCCTCATGGCCGATACACTCGATTTTTGGAATATGAAACGATCCATCCCCGATGACACTGGCGCAATGATCGCCGCGCGTGAGCGAGGGCGTGATTGGATGCGGGCCTATAAACCTAACTTAGATGAAATGTGGGGTGGACAATACCGCACACTCTATTGGGATGAAATTAAATCTCGGCCAGAATTTGATGATCGGATTAATACGATCCATCAGATTTATCGCTCTAACCCTGAAGTGAAAGAGGAATTTGACGGACGTGTGGAGAGACACACAAATCGTTTAATCACAAGACTTTCTGAAAAGGGCAAGTCTGTTAATCGCGATTGGTTTAAAGAATGTTCCTTAAATTATCTTCTTGAAGAATATGCGGGTCTTACAGTTTTGAAATCGCTCTATCCTTACCCTGAGGTTTACGGTGGCGATTGTATACACCAACCAGATTTCCTTGCTCGGAATGGCGGTGGAGAGAAAATGATGATTCCGGACGTTATTGGGATTAATTTTACGCCAATTGAGAAAAAACGCGGCACTGAACCTCAGGTTGTGGGGATGCCTGGTTAAACCCGTCTTCCCACCCCAACGATCACGCCGGAGATGACGAACAATGACGGGTCGATGACCGGAATCGGGCAATAATTCTCGTTTTCGGATAAAGCAAAGATCTCTCACCCGACTAAACCTATAATATATAATCTCATCATTAATTATCCTTTGTTAACATATCAAAAAATGGACCCGGAGAATCGACTTCAATCAATTCCTTATTCCGTATTTCCAAATATCGCGTAGCAGCGGTACGCACCATTTTACGGTCATGTGAAACAAAAAGACACGTATGCCCCTTATCATCCAGTTCATCTTCCAAATCTTCTTGCCCTTGTATATCCAGATGGTTCGTTGGCTCATCCAAAACATAAAAATTTGGTTTGGATAATTTAAGATCCAGCAAAGCCAGACGCGCACGTTCTCCGGAACTTAAAGAGCCAATGTGAACATGCTGACGGTCTTTTGGAAAACCAATCATAACCAGTGCGCGCGTGACTTGCGTATGATCCAATCGATATTTTTGAACGATAAAATCATATAGACCAATGGTCGGCGGTAAGGTATCCAGGTGTTGATCTAAATATCCTAATCGAAGCTGCGGACTGAAAGTTACATGTCCATCCTGGATTTGGGCATCTCCCCCTTGACAAGAAAATAAATCAATAATTTTTCGAATGAAAACAGATTTACCCGTACCATTCACACCAAGAACACAAACACGTTCGCCCGGATTTATTGATAGCCGTTCAATATTGAATAAAAATCTACCATCTGGTGCCAAAACGTTCATATTTATAATTGTCAAAACAGAGCGCGAAGATATTTTATCATAATAAAGCGAAAGATCTCTCCCTTTTTCTATATAAACACTTGTCTGATTTTCACGTAAACGATCCGCACGCGATTGTATTGCTTCTCCTTTTCGGCTCAAATCAGATTGTGGATTAATCTGTCCCCACGTTTTCAAACGTGAAGCGGCGCGTTCCAGACGCTTGATCTCTGATTCCTCTTTTTCTCTCATTTTTAATGAGAAAACGTCCTGTTGCAAAAGATTTTCACGCGCAATTGAAAAAGGAGCCGAAAAACCATGCACACCGTCCCCCCGCATAAAAAAAGTTTTATTCGTGCATGTATCCAAAAACTCCCGATCATGGGATATAACTATGTATGGAATACGTATTTCCTCTGTCAGCCATTTCTCTAACTGAAATATTTTTGCAAGATCCAGATGGTTCGTTGGCTCATCCAAAATCAATAAATCAGGATCTTCCAATGTTGCCTTCGCAATAAGGAGTAATCTGCGCCATCCACCAGATAACCCATTTATAGCGGAGTGCCACAGATCATGACGCAACCCCATACCCGCCAATACTGCATCAACCTTCCACGATTCTGCATCTCTGTTCACAAGAGGAATAGCCTCCAATAAAAAATGATAACAACTTATCCCTTCAATCTGGGAAGGAATTTCTTGGGGTACATATCCAATAACAAGACCTTTCCGTTTGTATATATACCCACTGTCCAGCTCATGTTCTCCAACAAGAGCTTTAAGAAGTGAACTTTTACCACAGCCATTGTGCCCGACAATCGCAATCCGATCCGCATGATTGATGGAAAAATGAATATTTTCAAAAAGCGTTTTACTACCGAATGACAATTTTGCATTCTCAACTTGAATAAGGGCCATAATCCTATCCTTCATATTCTTTATTATTTTTTGTTTGTGTCAGAAAATGAGCTCCAGAATTGCGTCAGGAGATCGTCCAAAGCCGTATCCCGATCTTTCCCGCATACAAATAACCATAAACAAGGCCCAAAAAAGCCCAAGACAAGACGTCAATGATTAATAATAAAAACGGGAAATAGGGAAAAATAGGGACAATACGCCCCTTAAGCGGCTCAGGAACCGCAGATGACAGCCCCAATAGCACGATCAATCGCACCCGGCAGGGGCGACATCACAGCAATATATAAAGGGGCATGCGTCATCAAAAACTCCATTGTTGTAAAAGCACTCTATCAAAAACCCAATAGAATCACAACAAAAATAAGGGACGCACCGCTCATATAGGTATACATTGGACAACCACTATTCGGAACATGCATACATCCCGATGCGCGCCGTTTCAAAATATGATAGACTCTTGAAAATCGGGGAATCGATCAGCCCACCAGGTCGCAGCCCCTGTCGTTGTATCCATTTTCAGGGCGTATGACCAAAAAAAGCCCATACAAACCACGTTCAGGAAACCGCGTTATGATCCGCTATATCATTCTATCCCTTTGTTTAATAACATTTTTCATATCAGCACACGCAAATGCCTTAACCAGCGATGGGGCCTATAGCCGCGTGAAAAGTAAAAAGGAACTGAATTGCGGGGTCATCGTTCAAACCCCTTATTTTTCATACGATAAAAAGGGAAAGCCGGTGGGGTTCACCCCTGATTTATTTGCAGAAATAGCCCTACGGACCGGTGTGCGGATTAAATATACGCTGGCAACGGGGTTAAATGACGTCCAAAAAATGCTCAATACTGGAAAATTGGATATGATGTGCACCCCTCTGCCCTCGATCCCGGCCACCAGTATGAAATACCTGCCAGGACAGCCGCTCACGCTGGACATGGTCAACGTCTATACCCTGGCGGGTACAACAGGGCCCGGAACGGCAGCGGAATTAAATATCCCCAAATACATCTTTGGGGGAATTGAGGGAGAATTGGGCGCTCTGTACACGCCGATTTTATTCCCAAAGGCACAATCACGTGTCCTGAAGGAAGATACAACCGCCGCCCAGCTGATCATGGATTTAAAAACCAAGAAAAGTCATTACATGATTATGTCAGATACCGCCGCCGCCAGCTTATCCCAAACGTACCCTGGTGTTTTACAACCTGTTCTACAAAAACCGCTTTTCCAAACGGCTGTAAAACTGTTTTACCCTCAGGCATCGACCCGCCTATATCTCAATATCGAAGCCACGATCGATGATATGAAGATGGATGGCCGTCTAAATACCCTGCTTGAT
>CAZQLB010000089.1:0-6044 GCA_964593915.1 uncultured Pseudobdellovibrionaceae bacterium | reverse complement strand
CAGCAGATTTGATCGTATATGCAATTGTCGCTGGGGTTCTGGTGTTTTGGCTACGCAGTATTTTGGGAACGAAAAATGGCGAAGAAAAAGATCGTGGGAACCCCTTTGCGCCGCGCCCCCCGTCAAATGATTCATACTCTCCGGAATCCAGTGATGCGGATAGTCCTGGTGTCTTGTCAGGCCCATTTGGTCAGCCGGCTACGCCTCCGCCGATGAAAGTCACTAAAACAACATTGGTTGGTCGCGTCAAAATTGAAACACCGATGGCCGAGCAGGGATTGCGTGATATCGCGGCAAAAGATTCTCGATTTAATCTGGATCGCTTTATAGAGGGAGCCGAATACGCATTTGAATACATTGTGACAGAATTTGCAAAAGGAAATGAAAATGCGATTCGTCCGCTTCTTGCTCCTGCTGTTATGAATGATTTTTCCCGGGCGATCAGTGATCGTCGTGCCCGCGGCGAAATTATTGAAACAAAAATTGAAGCCGTACGCGGGATGGATATTATTGCAGCAACGTTGAAAGGGACGATGGCGTTTGTGACCATTCGCTTTACAGCTCAAGAGGTTTGTATTATCCGGAATGCAGCCGGAACCATTATGGCCGGAGACCCCGAAAAAACAACAACGATGATTGATCTGTGGACGTTTGGGCGTGATGTGGGCGCATCCGATCCCACATGGCATCTTTATGAAACACGGGATGAACGCCCGGAACCACATAAAACACCCCTGCCTGAATCTGGGGCGTAACAGGGGAAAAAGGGTGAAAAAACGGATGTTTTCTCGGTTAAATCCTTTTCTACTGGGGGGGGCACTTTTGGTTCTATCGGCCTGTATGGGGCCGCGGGATGTGACCACGTTGCCGCCACGTTTTTCATCCATTTCTTTTAAAGATTTGCCTCATTATAAAACAGACACGGATTTATCCGGTTTTAAAACGGCCATGCTGCGATCGTGTGATCTTTTTTTGAAACGGCCCGCCACAGCGTCTATGAAACCGGCGGGGACCGCCGGTGATTGGCGGCCCTTTTGCGATGATCTATCCCGTGCCGATAATGCGGAAATAAAAGGGGTGATTGAAACGCATTTAACGCCGTATCGGGTGACACTTTCGGGCCAGACCGATGGTCTTTTTACCGGGTATTATGAACCAACTTTGCGGGCATCTAAAACACGGGGCGGGATATATCAAACCCCTGTGCGGGGACGTCCGCTTGATCATGTTGTGGTGGATGCTGGCGCTTTTCGTCCGGATTTAAAAGGGGTGAGATTGACAGGGCAGCTGACGGGGTCGCCTGGGGATTACACGCTTATTCCCTATCCGGATCGTGCCGGGATCGAAAAGGGTAAAATACCTGCGAATGCGGATCATGTGCTGGCCTGGGCGGCTGATCCTGCGGATGTTTTCTTTCTGGAGATACAAGGGTCTGGGAAATTGCTGATGGAGGATGGGTCCGTCATGCACGTGGGATACCACGAACGAAATGGCCAGAAATACACGGCGCTTGGCAAGGTGATGGTGGATAAAGGGCTGATCCCAAAGGATCAGGTATCGATGCAGACGATTAAGGCTTATTTGGCGGCGCATCCGGATCAGGCGCCTGCGCTGATGAACGAAAATGCATCGGCGGTTTTCTTTCGTGAAATAATGGGCGATGGACCTATTGGCGCGTCAGGCTTGGCCCTGATTCCTGGACGGTCACTTGCCGTTGATCCTCGTTTCTGGTCATATGGTCTTCCTGTTTTCATTGATGCGGAAACGCCCGAACGCACGCCGTCTGGTCCACGCTTTTCAAGGCTTATGATCGCCCAGGATACGGGCGGTGCGATCCGCGGGGCCATCCGCGGGGATGTATTTTGGGGTGATGGTCCAGATGCGGCCCACACTGCAGGTCTTATGCAGTCACGGGGGATGATGTGGATTTTATTGCCGCGGACGATTCAGGTGCCGTGACCAGTTTATAACTGGCAACCATTAAAAAGACCAAAATCATCCACCATGTTTGCCACATGCCCCATGACACAAGGGCCAGCGTCATCCCAGAGCACAGCATCATCAATCCTAATTTTCGGGAAGGGATTTGGGGGATGGCTTCGATCAATCGGAACATGGTACTAAAACAGATTACCGCAAAAACAGCGCCAATCGCCCCAAATTCCAGCCAGAATTGCAACGCAATGTTATGTGGGTGCGTGATGGTATTCGGTTTTTGATAGATGCCTTGTGATTTATAATCGCCAATCAGCCGCGCCGCATCATATCCAAATCCGATAAAGGGCCGATCAAAAATATGATCAGACAAACCGCTCCACAGTTCCAACCTCTGCGCGGCATTTGCCTTACGCAAAATGGAATTTTCATTGATCTGTGCTGCATAATTTTGAAACAGGAATTGAGACATAAAAGGAAAACCAAGGATTCCAATGGCGCACAAAACCCGCAATACCGTAAAAAGTGATGTTGATGTCACCGGTAACAATGCGGCCACAAAAA
This sequence comes from uncultured Pseudobdellovibrionaceae bacterium, assembly GCA_964593915.1. GTDB lineage: Bacteria > Pseudomonadota > Alphaproteobacteria > Micavibrionales > Micavibrionaceae > CAZLPZ01. The sequence continues at coordinate 3,545 of CAZQLB010000089.1, read as the reverse complement.
TCGCCAGCGCCGCGATCAATGCCCCTTGGGATTCGAAAAACAATCCAATCCCCCCCACGAAAAGCAGAGCCAAGCCCGATAGGATTTTCTGGATCATCCCTTGCCCATAAAAGGGGAATAGAAAAGCCGGAAGAAGTAATGCCAAAACCCCAAGTGGTTTATTCAAGAAGTTTTCGGTTAAATCCTTATCTTCCAGAACAGCAAGAGGGGTTGTCCCCAAAAGCTGATAAATCAAAACTTGGGATACCGCGATAAAAACACATAAGGGAAGATAAACGCGCAGTCCCCAGCGGCTTTTTTCGTCTGTCTTGATATGCGCGCCAATAAGGGGGGCGGCAGACACCATGCAAATACCCGCGATCATAATCCCCAGGTTTTTGGGCAGAGACGCCAGTGTATGCGCGGGATCTAATCCGCCCGGAATACCGATAATGCAAAACGAAATAAGGCCCGTACACACAGCAATCAGAAAAAGGGGCCAGCGCACCGTTTTTTTGTGTTGGATCAAAACCAGAATGGCCAGAACCGCCAAAATCCCACCGCCAAAGGTCACGGCAGGCTTGGCCGCCAATGGAGCCAGGGCGACAATGGCCCCCAGGGTCAGGAAAAAAAGACGATATATCAATAACATAGGTAAAATCCCTTGTATTTACAGGCCGGATCCTTTACGTTGTACCCTCTTATACACCGATTGAAAATCGGAATTTACACAAAACCCACAAGCAAAGAGGAAAAAAGGAACATGGCGCTAGAGCTGACAACACTGGATAACGGGGTGCGCGTTTTGACGGATACAGTACCCGGTATGGAATCGGTGGCGCTGGGTGCTTTTTTCTCGGTGGGGGGACGATATGAGACGATGGCGCAAAACGGGATTGCCCACCTTGTTGAACATATGATGTTCAAGGGAACGAAAACCCGCACCACAAAGGATATCGCTCAAGCGATCGAAGGGGTTGGCGGGGATATGAATGCCTATACTGGCCGGGAATTAACAGCCTATTATTTTCATGTTTTGAAAGAAGACGCGGACATGGGATTGTCTGTTTTGGCGGACATGATTCAGAATTCTGTTTTTGATGAAGAGGAATTGGAACGTGAACGCCAGGTGATTATTCAGGAAATCGGGATGAACGCCGATACGCCTGATGACTTGCTTTTTGATTTATATCAGCTTCAGGCATTTCCGGATCAGCCGCTGGGCGCGCCCATTTTGGGAAATGCGGATATCGTGGGAACGATGCCGCGGGATGCCGTTGCCGGATATGTCCGGGATTATTATACAGCCGATAATATGGTGATTTCAGCGGCCGGCGCCATTGATCATATATCTTTTGTACGTCACGTACAGGCGGAATTTGGATCTATGAAGCCGGGCGGAAAACGGGATTACGCGGGATCCAGATATGCGGGCGGAACACACCGTGTGACAAAAGATTTGGAACAAACACATATTCTGTATGGCTTTCAGGGGATTAAACGGTCAGATCCGCGGTATTACGATATGGTGGCGTTATCCAACGTTTTGGGGACAGGGATGTCATCGCGCCTGTATCAGGAATTGCGGGTGAAACTGGGGCTCGCGTATAATATTTTTGCTTTCCATTCGGCCTTTCGCGATGATGGAATTTTCGGGGTTTATGCAGCCGTAAGCCCAGACCGTGAAGATGAAACGATGAAAGCGATCAAGGTCCAGCTGGATCGTCTTATGATAGATGTGACCGAAGAAGAAATTCAGCACACGAAAAATCAATTAAAGGCCAGTTTGTTGATGGGCCGCGAAAGCATGCCCTCGCGTGCGGATCAAAACGCCAAATACATGCTGTTTCATGACAAGGTGCTAAGCACATCTGACCTGCGGGATCGTATTGAAACCATTACGGTCAAGGGGGTTCAGGATTTGGCGCGCGAAATATTTTCAGGTGTTCCAACCCAATCGATTTTGGGGCCAAAATAATCACACATAAAAATTATTTACGCTGATCGTTCAGGGCCATTTGTTTTTGCTGCGCTGCAATTTCCATTTCAAGAAGCTGCGATAAAAGCATCTCGCGGCGCAATGCGCCTTCAAACATGTCGCGGCGCTGCATCAATTTAAAAGCCTGCATTGATACTTGATTGCGTTCGATATTGGCGGGTTTATCCATAAGCCCCACATAGTAATTCGGATTCTGATAAACCGCTTTGGTTAAAATATTCATTTGGGCGTTATAACTGGGGCCATCATTCGAATCCATGCCAACATAGGAGAGCGCATCGGCATCGGACAGTCCCATTTCAGTCATGACATTGGCCAGATAAAGGCCGGCCTGTTTTCCCCCGCTTGATTTCTGAGAAATATAAGAGGAAAGAGATGCATTCACAACACCGCGCCGCGCCGCGATATTGCGTATATCTTGATACAGCATTTTGATATCGGTCGTGCCGCGGCGGTCCAAATCATCGCGCGAAAGAGCATCTGTCGCTTCTTGGCCAGATAAATAGGTTAAAAGCATCATGACGTCCTGTTCGTCTGGCGTAATGTTTCCGTCTTTCATGTTGATATGCAGTGTTTGAGGCAATAGCAGTGTTTGCATCGCATTAATATCTTTATTGATGCGCGCACGATCGATGGTGCATGATGCTGACCCGGGGGCACACCTTCTGGTCACGGGGGTTCCATCATTATCCATGGGGTCTTCATACAGATTAGATATATTTTGAAGCTGGCTGAAAAAATCAGATTGTGGTGCAGTACCATTTTCACCTTTTCGGTGAAGGGCGCGTCCCAGCATGATGGATGACAATGATAACATGGTCTCATCGGCAGTTGTATTGCTGGCGGCCATTGAACGGGTGAGTGTTCCAAATCGGCACAAGGAATCAGACGGGGTAAACGTGCTGTATGCTTTGGCCGTAGATTGTTGCAGTGTAAGCTGGGCTTTATTCTGAACAGCCGCATCCGTGATTTTCCCGATCATTCCGGCCGCCGCGGTGTCTGTTCCGATACCTTGTGCAGCAGATGCCTGGTGTCCGGTAATCCATGTATCTGTGATTGTTTTCGCGCTGCCTTGTTCTTGGGCTTGCGCATCCGTTGCCGAAAAAGAGAGAACACAAAAAAGAGCAACGGTAAAAACAGACCGCCATTCTATTTTACTCTGTTCCAAAAATCGGATCACGGCGTCAACCTGCCTTGTTCTTTGCGGACTTCCAGTTCAAGCAAGAGAGACAAAAGCATTTCCTGACGTTCCAGGCTTTCATAAAAATCACGGCTTTGGATCAATTCAATGGCCTTCATCGCGGCCATTTGACGTTTGATATTTGCGGGTTTATCCATCAAGCTGACAAAGAAATTCGGGTTTTGGTACATTTTCTTTGTTAACACGTCCATTTGTGCATAATAACTGGGCGTGCCGGAAAGCCCCGCGCCGGACAGCGTGCTGGCCGCGTCTTTATCCGACATGCCCATTTCGGTCATGACGCTTTGTAAAAAGAGACCAGATCCAGCTGACCCTTTTGCCTTCATCGCCGCAATCATGCTAAAGCTATTTTGCGCAACGCTGCGC
>CAZQLB010000088.1:4136-6275 GCA_964593915.1 uncultured Pseudobdellovibrionaceae bacterium | reverse complement strand
TCTTTAACAGGTCTTGATCATCTAAACGGCATGACAGTGCGTGTTATTCGAGATGGTTTATATCAAAGCGATCATGTGGTGTCGGGCGGGGCTGTGACATTACCAGGGCCTGCGACACATGTTATTGCCGGGCTTTTATACACGCATGACATTGTGCCAATGCCGCCGAATACATCTGTTTTTATCAACAATGGCCGGCGCATGCGGATTGTTCGTCTTTCTTTTAAACTAGAAGATACAGCGCATATAGAAGTGGATGCAGGACATGGCATGCGCACGATGTCGCTGCCGGATGTTCCGTATACGGGCGATATTTCTCTTTCATCTTATGGATGGCGGGAAACATTTGATGATGGATTGTGGCGTATTTCGTCGTCGGACCCATCGTCTTTTAAACTTTTGTCGATTATTTCAGAAATAAAGGTGAATTAAAATGGCACAAATATCAAATATTGGCGGTGCATTAAATGCATTGCAGCAAACAGTTCGGACCTATCAAACAATTGATCGCGCGATTAACACATTTAACAAGGCCAAGGACGGCGATAAAAAAGAAGATGCGCGTATCCAAAATATTTTGGATCGCCAGAATCTTGATGAGAAAATTGCCTCCCAAAAAGCCGATCGCGAGAAAAAATTATTGTCTGCTGAGGCCGAAGATGCGGAACGTCGCCGGTTATCGGCATTGCGCGCTGCATCCGCACGGCAACGGGCCAGTTATGGGGCATCGGGCGTTACGGGCGATACAGGATCATCCGAAGCGGTTTTATTAGGGCTTGTGAACCAATCTGAACAAGAACGTGCCGCGCGTGATGATATTACCTCCATTCGAAAACAGATGATTGACGATAATCTATCATCGCTGCGGTCCCGAAATCTTTTGGAACGATCCTATGTTTTCGCGCAATAAAAATGGGGGTTAAAAATGAAATTAGAAAAAGATACATATGCGTTCCTTTCGGCATTTTTGCCGGACGCACTTTTGAATGCCTTGGCTTCGTATGAACGATTTGCGCGGCAAACAATACCGGATGAAGCGCGTGAATTCACGGCGCATCATTCCGCATGCAAGGTTGCAATATCCCATATTGAATTGCTGATTAAACTTTCTGAACGCGTCATTGAAAATACACAGGATGATGCGGAAAAAGATCATAAAAACCTTTTGGATGCGATATCCAGGGCTGAAAAAGAAATAGCGGGATATAAAATAAAACCGGCCGAAGATAAAGATGACCAAGAGGAAAAGGATGATGTTTTCTGATCTTTCTTTTCCTGTTTTTGTAACGATGTGGAACCAATCGATGGGGGTTTCGACGCCAAAAGTGCATGTTCGGATTGCTGAATTTTTAGAATCCGAATATCAGAACAAGTCGGATCTGCAATTATTGATGGCGTTTCGTGGATGCGGAAAGTCAACAATGATCGGTCTTTATGGCGTTTGGCGACTTTTAAAAGATCCAAATTTACGGATTTTGATTATATCTGCCGATGATGGTTTGGCCCAGCGCATGGTGCGCAATATGCGCCGGATTATTGAACGGTTTTGGGTTGCTGAATGCCTGCGCCCCTCGTCGCCCGATCAATGGGGGGCCGATCGTTTCACGGTGCAGCGCACGGCAGAATGGCGCGATCCATCGGTTGCTGGATGCGGCATTTACAGCAATTTTACAGGGATGCGCGCAGATCTGATTATCTGTGATGATGTAGAGGTTCCATCAACATCCGACACATTTGATAAACGCGAGTCTTTGCGCGAACGGCTGACTGAATTATCGTATACGCTGGCTATTCCAGGTATGACGCTTTTTGCCGGGACGCCCCATACGGTTCATACCATATATAAAACACAGGATGATATCAGTGGTCATGAGAAAGAGCGTCCTTTTTTATCGTCTGCACGGTCCTTAAAAATCCCTATTTATGATGAACATGGTATATCCGCCTGGCCCGAACGGTTTTCGATCAATCAGATTGAAAAAATAAAAAAGCGTAGCACAGAGGCACATTTTAAAAGCCAGATGTTGCTTTTGCCCACATCGTATGAAAGTGGTGATTTTCGCGGTGATCATGTGCAGGTTTATGATGAGGATATGTATTACAGCCCGGAATTGAACCAGGTATATATTGCTGATATTA
>CAZQLB010000088.1:0-4126 GCA_964593915.1 uncultured Pseudobdellovibrionaceae bacterium | reverse complement strand
AATGGTGTCGTGCAGCGCAGGGTGGGATCCATCGTTTGCATCCAACAAGGGAGACGGCAGCGCGATCGCCGTTGTCTTTGTGGATGGAACCGGGCATATTTTTATCCATCATCTATCGTACTTGTCGGTGCATCAGGACGCTGCTGATGATAATGCCGTGCAGCAATGTAAACAGGTCGCAGATATATTAAAATCCTATCGTGTGCCTGTGATCGGGATTGAAACAAACGGGATTGGCGGATTTTTACCGCCGATCTTGCGGCGTGAAATTGTGCGCGCACGGGCCGGGACCGCCGTCACCGAAGTACATCACCGGAAATCAAAAACAGACCGGATTATGCAGGCATTTGAAACGCCGCTGGCCGCCCGCATGATCCATGTACATAAAAGCGTGATGAAGACACGGTTTTATGATGAATTGACGTCTTTTCGCGCGGATGGATCTGCATCATCCCGTCATGATGATGGATTAGATGCGGCGGCATCGGCCATTCTCATGGAGCCGGTGCGTATTCCGCGGGATAGCGGCGCATCTCTTTCAGGGGCTGGTGCGGCGCGTCCTGTATACCATTGGCGATCCCCAAAGTAGAGGGCTGTTTTTCGTCATGTATACGTTTTATTTTGTTGGGGCCGGATCGGCACTGGATACGATTTGAGGTTCGCCGGAACAAAGGGTGTGTTGTTCGCCCCTTATATGTTGCAGCGCATGGGCGAATTGTTTTTTATCTGGTTCTAAAATATCTATCCCCTCTAGAATCCGGCCGGGGTATTTATCATCGACCTTGGATAAAGTAGCCCCCTCAAGAGAAGGGAGGGATAAAACGCTAAATGCATCTCTCTCTTCATCAAAGATCAGGAATGCTGCGTTGATGGATGTACTATTGCAGCAGCTCAGGCGATATAAGATCACGCCGCCATTAAAATCCGGCCCGACCGATATGGCACGGGGGATGAAGGCTGTCTTATCGTCCGATGACCCCATGGATAGGATTAGTCCCGCATGTTCATCATTTTTATCTGGCGGCAAATATCCGTAATGGGCCATGCCCTTCTGGATATAAGGGGTGTTCGGATTGACGTGATCAAGTAAAAGTTTTTTATAGGGCTGAAGTTCTGCAAGCATTTTCGGGGTCAAAAAAACATGATGGTTGTTTTTGGCGCTCGCGATCGTCAGCCATGTGGTAATCAGATTCGCTGTATCGTCCGTATCCGGCAGGATGCCGATGATCTCCGTCTGGCGAATGTCCGCGTTTTTGAGTGTTTTTTTTGCCTGTTGTGTAACCTGACCGGCTGCACTTCGGAATGATCTCATTAGTTCCTTTGCCTGTTCAAACACACCTGTTCTCCTTGTATTTATGAATGATTATAGGAGATACGGGTAGCATACCCGAAAGTCTTATGTCAAGATGTAGGGGAGGGGGTTTCGTCGTTTTTTCGGGCGCTGCGTCGTGCGCGTCCCTGGGCCCGGTTTTTCAGAAGCGCGCTGAGTTCTTCCGGATTATCAACCGTTTGTGCTTTTTCGATCTTTATCTCTTGTGGGGTATGCGATGTGTTCTGATGATCATGGTTACAATTGGCGTCACAGCGATGGCCAAAAATACCAGTAATCCCCTTGTCGTCTTTTTGAGGGGTGTATTTTTTCAGTGTTTCAATTGTTTCGGCCGTCATGGTTTTTATGTGGTCTTTGGGCCCAAAAATCTCTTCTTCGACTTTTTTAAAGGCTTCGTTTTCGCGGGCAATTCTTTCTTGAATTTCGGGTGTCAGGGCGGGATTGGCCCCTTCGTTAAATGCGGTCTTACAATGACAGCCCTTTTGTCCTGTTTTTGCGCAGACAGAAGGGTCGTCTGTGTCCGATCCACCAGATGGGACGGGAACATCATTGGTTGTTGTCTTTTGGGTATCCACGGTGTTGCCATGCGCGATTGTGTGGGGATCACGGGGCGTATCACCGAACATATAGGCAGGAAGGACCGGATCCATCACGTTATTTTTTGGGGTATCGGCAAAAGAATCAAAAGCCGAATGATCCGAACGCGCGGGTGATGTTATATCGGGCGCAGTTATATCCGGGGTATTGGCCCCCATGATCATGGGGGGACGGGCCGGATCCGGATGGTCGGTGTTGGCAATTGGTGCGGCGGATGATGGCGGCGCGTCGTGGTTTTGAAGGGGCGGAGATACAGATACATCCTGTGCACGATCGATATCATCGGTACGCCTGGATGTATCGGGCGCGGATACAGATGCAGCCGTCAAGGGGATATCGGATATCGCGGGCGTTTCAGATATCACGGCGGCGGCAGGCATAGAGATAGGCGCAGATTCCGGTGATGCGCGGGGTGCTTCTATCGTTATTTGGGCCGAGATCGGCGATGGTGCTGCTGCTGCTGTTGTTGCCGTCATATCCGGTTCCCGCATCATCAATCCGGCTGCCAGTGCTGTTGCCGCAAAATCGGTCTCGTTTCGCTGTTGCCGCGTATTTTCGGGAATGGTTATTGTGGGGATGTCCCCGGTGATTATATTGGGCGATGGAGATTCTGATTTGAATGAAGGGGGAGATGATTGCGTATTTTCCCCTGATCCCATGGATGATGAGGGGCCGCCAAAAACAGCGTCATTTGCTGGGCGTATAGCGAGCGTAGAGGATTCCATTGTCGTTGCCGGGGCAATAATGATCTGGTCCCGCCCTGTTTGGCCAAAGGCCAAGGACAGCGCGCCTGCGGCGGCGATGCCGGTCCATGACAGATCAGGTCCGGGCGTTGTTTTGATGTGCTGCTGTGCTGTTTCCTTCATCGTATTCAGGGTCAGCGCCATATCTGTTTTGACCCCTGCGGGTAGAATAAAAGATAAATCCCCCGCACATGCGGTGATAAGGGTAGGGGGCAGGTTCTGATGAACAAGTAAATCAGTCATTTGGGTGATGAGCCCTTGCAGCGCAGCGATGTCCTGTGCGGGCCATGCGGTCATCATGTCTGGTGATAACAACGCGCCAGCTGGATCCAGGCCATTTTTCAAGACAAGATCATGAATATCCGACAGCCGATCTGTAAAGGTCATCAGACCATGCACAAAATCCGGGGTCATCGCCGATGGGTTTTCAAGGAGGGCGGCCATCCCCTGTACAACACCGCTGTATAACGTGATATCGGCCCCGAGTGTGCGCAGTAAATGAATATCCGGGCGCAGGCCGTGCATTTTGTTTTTATACACGTCATCTATCCGAATACTTTTACCCGAAAACAAAAGGGCGGATGATGGACCATGGATATCTTGATCTCTTGTGGAGGTGGATTGAGTCATCCCCCCTTGCATTTTTAAATCAAGGCGCACGGATGATGTGTTCCCCCCCAGCATAATGTGGGTTTCGTTTATACCTGGGTGCAGGGGGACCATGAAATGCTGTCCGTCAATCTGCGCCGCCCCGTTCGGGGTAGAGGGTAAATAGGGGATCCCCTGTATCCCTAATCCTATATGCGTTGTTCCCGTATAATCCGCAAAATCCGTAATCCAGGTGGTTAAATGGGTGCGGATGCTGCGTGATTGCGCGGGCATATGGCCGCCCAAGGTGTGTTCAAAAAACTGACCAATGGCCAGTGCCGCACGCAGAATATCCGCATTGATTTCTGTTTTTGGAGTCTTTCCTGCCGCTGTGAAATAGGCCAAAAGATCGGCGATATCGGACCGCAGTGTATCGGGGTATGTTTGGTCCCAGATATAGTCTCTTGTATCGTTTTTAGGCGCATGCGGCAGGTTTTTGGACAGCCCTTCCCCTGGCTTTTGGATTGAAAGGTCATCCAAAGGCCGTGTACCGACGGAGATATGACGCGCTGTTAAGGTCATTTTATATCAGTGATTCAAAGAACGTATCCTATTTACCTATCATATTTTGTTTCTTTTTCAAGATCCTATGGGGTGCGCGATGGCTTTTCTACGTATGTGTTGTTCGTAAAGCAGGCTGCCAATCCCGCTGGCAATAACGAATATAGCACCAATAATCGCCTCGAACGCTGGAACCGTCCCGAATAAAATATATCCGTATGCAGTCCCCCAGATCATTTGGGTGTAAACATAGGGGATGACAATACTGGTCAGCGGTGTCAGTCCATAGGCCCTTGCGATCATGACT
>CAZQLB010000087.1:0-6503 GCA_964593915.1 uncultured Pseudobdellovibrionaceae bacterium | reverse complement strand
TCTCACTTCATGAAAGTTACCGCCACCGCCTGCAAAAGTGACAATCTCGGTCACGATAATGTACCAGATCATAATTGACGCGTTTAAAGCGATCGATGTCGGCAATTCATGAAATGGCGTGATCAGAAATACACTGCTAAAAATGGCAATGAGCAGCGTATAAGTGACCAATTGAACCAGCATCACGGCCCGTTCTTGCAACGCTTGTCGCCAGCCAAATGACACAAAAGCTGTATGGGCGGGAGATGATAAAATCATGTCTCTTCCCCCGATTTAAAATCTTTCCAATCATTGGGTGCCTGACGTCTATAGCCCGCGAAAAAACGACCTCCATAGCTATTCAAAACATCTTCACCAATGTTCCGAACAGCCAATAAATCGCCCCGATAGGCTTTTTCAAAGGCTACCTCAAACTTTTCTGAAAAGTTTGGATCGGCACGGCGCAATAAACGTCCCAAGGACTTTCCTTGGCCCGTCCAAAGCCCTTTCCCTCGAAGATAGAGGTCCCCGATTTGATGATATAGGTTCGATAAGGTTCCAAACCGTTCAAGCGCGGGTCTACTTTCATCCAGATCATCGAGGCTATCGGTAATAAAATAACGACGATTTTCAATTTCCTCTTCTGATAACGCAGGAGGGCCGGAACGAATCATTTCGCTAGCCTTGAGCTGTCTTTCTTTGGCTATTTCATTGAGTCCAGGCAAGGGAAGGCCATTGGCGATCATGTCCATCATGATGTACATGCCACGTTTCCGGTCTTGCTCCATGAAATAGTCGTTAGCCTTTATATTATGAACAAAGAATTCAACTGGCCAGCCGTCCTCAATGACCGAATTGCGGTGTACATCCTCAAATTCACCGTCGTAAATAACCACGATATCGATATCAGAATTCGCCGTTTCTTGGCCGCGCAACATGGATCCAGCCACAAAAGCACATTTGTAGCCTGGGTAGTGTTTATTAATTGCTTTTTGAGCCGTCTTTAAAAATGGGGGCTTTATCATTTTTCATCTCCGTATAAATGGCGAATAATGGTTTCAAGCGGGGCATTTTCAATCGAAATATCCCGCACCGACAATGCTTGTAATGCTTGCGCGACAACCCGGTTGATGGGGTATTTCGCCTGGTCTACCGACAACGTGATGCGGTGACGATCACGCCCGACGATCTCCGCCCCCTCCAGATTGATCTGGGGGTCTTCTTCATCGGTGATCAGCGTAATTTCTTTCTTGGTCAAGAATTCTGACCGCAAATCACGCAAGGGTTTGTCGAGCAAGATTTTCCCGTGATTGATCAAAATCACGCGGTCGCAAATCTCCTCAATGTCACCCGTATCATGACTGGTGAGCATAATGGTGGTTTCTTCTGTATCGGCCAGATCCTTTAAATGCTCGCGCAACAACGCCTTGGCGGTCACATCCAACCCAATCGTCGGCTCGTCCAAAAACAGGATTTTTGGTTTGTGCAACAAACTGGCCGCGATTTCACAGCGCATCCGTTGACCCAACGACAGGCTTTTGACCGTCTGAGCAACTAAATCGCCAATTTGTAAGACATCTACAATATGACCCAGACGTTTTTTATAATCGACATCCGTGACATCATAAATCTTGCCGATCAAGTCAAAACTGTCCCGCACGGGCAAGTGATACCAAAGTTGTGACCGTTGCCCAAAGACAATACCGATCTCATAGGCGAGCTTTTGCCGTTGTTCCCACGGCGTAAACCCGGCAACGGTGGCCATGCCACCCGACGGATATAAAATACCAGTTAGCATTTTAAGCGTGGTTGATTTACCGGCTCCGTTCGGGCCGATAAAGGCCACGCGTTCCCCGGCAGCAATGGAAAAATCAATACCATCCACCGCCGTAAAGGATTCACCCTTCTTACGGTCGAATGTTTTGGTCAGGTGTTTCACATCAACAATCATGGACTTGGCTCCTTATTCAGTTTAATCGGCTGTTTCAGTATAGCAATCCGATACGATCCAATTTGGTTAAACCCAATTGCTTCATAGGCCCTGGCCGCTGCTGGGGTATTGGTAAATAAAACGGCCTTTTGAACGCCATTTCTTTGAGCCTCCTGCAGCACCAGTGCCAGCAAAGACCGTGCATAGCCCTGACCGCGATGTTCAGGGGGCGTGTAAACCGAGCCAATCTGAACGCTATCTGGTAAACGCGCGTTAAAGCCATTGACTGATACCGGACGGCCATCAATCTCCAGAATCCAGAAATCAGGTTCCACCATCATACGCTCGATACGCTTTTGCGTACGCTGCTTTAAAAGATCATTGTCTTCGGCCCCTAACGTTTCGATGTCAAAGGCCTTCATCCACGTATGCAGCGTTTCTACCCCTGCATCGCGCGCAAGTTTCATCCGCCAGCTTGGATCAAGTTTTTCTGGAATCTTCATCTCGCCTAAATCAAGGGCATAGAGTTTTTCGGGCGCACTATGCGCAAACTGGTCATCTGAAAAACCAAGACTTGATATCACCCGTACGGCTTGATCGTTTGGGCCAATCACACCTGCGACTGGGCGCGTGACCGCCTGACGAAAGGCGCGGACCAAATCATCCAATGCACTTTCGGTTGGGGCCTGCATGATAATATTGCCGTTCCAATAGTGCGTCAGAATGCCATTGATTACACCGCTATCGGTAAATGAAGCGAAGTAGTCACCTTGGTATTGTTTGTCGTGATATTCCAACCCGTTCAAAGGGATGTTTCCGCGCAGAATCATGCTGCTTTCAGCATGCTGCGCCAGAAATTGTTCTGCGAGATGCTCATCGCCGCTTTTTAAAGTTCTAATAGGCATTTTATCCGTTCCTTTTGTTTTTAAGGGCGGACAGAACTCTGGATTTTTGGGAGAGAGAACTGCCAGCCGGGTTATTCGGGGGCTGACAGTCGATGGGTCGAAAGATCAGCCGAGTGGGGGTGTCAGGTCCCCGGTTACAAGAATTGAGCCAGTGACGGCTTTCATTTCCGGTACGGTCGTGTGAACAGCAACAACCGCCGCATCATTCGATACGTTCGGAACAAAGGAGCAAGTGCTCATGTTTATGCGCTGGTTCACGGTAATCTCCATCTTATATAGCTATATAGCCATAAAATTTGGCTTTTTCCAAGTTATTTCTGATCAAGTGAGTCAAGTTTAAGCTGTTTCAGGCGCAGATGATGTATAGAAATTGATTTTCGTTTTATTTAATGGGCTTTTCTGCAACTCAGATACACCAAGAATAAGGATAATGCGCCTATTTTTGTAAATTAGTTGACAAATCGTTAAAGTTTCCGTATTGTTTACTCTATTCCTTCTTTATCCGGTGCCGAACGTACGCTAAATTGCTCCGTGCTTGATCAAGAAGCCCAGAATTTTTGAAAGGTTTGTATAAACAGGAGTGTGTAAAATGGCGGGATACGTAACCAAAAGACAACGCAACGTTGGTGACCTTGCGCGTGAGCACGGCGAGCGCAGTGTCAAAGCTGGTCTTGTCACCAAACAAGGGGATCGTTTCATTCGTGTTGAGAATTCTGCATCTTCAGTGCCAAATGAAGGTATGGCGGCGCTAGCCGGTCAACAAACCGTAGCTGCGTTTGATTACGAAACTGCAAAACCCGGTACCGTCACGCCCGATGGGATGATTTTTGTAGCGGTTGTTGAATCTGCAGGTAAAAAAACAGCGTTACTGCGAACCGAATTCAACCGGATGTCCCATTATGACGCAGAAGCCAAAGCAGAAGCAGAAAAACACCTGGGTCGTCGTTTGCCGGATATGGATGAACTGGACATGATTCGTCATGCTATGACTAAAAAAGAAATTAAAGCACTCGACGGATTAACATTTGCCTGGTCAGCCAAGCGCCCCGACTACGACGTTGCGTACGGCATGCCCCTGGACGTCGGCTACCGGACCTGGCTCACCAGGAACTCTCATGCCCAGGTGTGCTTGGTCCGGAGCGTCGACCTTTAGGTCGTTAATCATTTAATTATTTGATTATTTGTGACCGCGCGAAGCGCGGTCACCGTAAATTTTTTGAATCGGGGGTTCAAAGAATGGCCCAATATCAACATTTGCCGATTTATAAACAGACCTACGACATTCTGTTACGGACGATGGTAGCCACCAAGGATTTTCCCCGTGAATATAAGTTCACATTGGGCCAAAAGTTAAAAGATGAGTTGATTGAGTTGGTGGTTTTGATCTACCGCGCCAACAGTGCGAAAGATAAAATGCAGCATATTCAATCGATTTTGGAGCGTGTGCAGGCGATCCAACTCTTGATGCGCTTGTCGCATGACATGAAGATATTACCGCGCCGCCATTATGCGGCGCTTGCAGAGATGACCGAAAACCTGGCCAAACAGGCCCAGGGATGGTTAACGAGTTCGGGAAAGGGGATGCGAGAACGAGAATAGGTTACGGCCTATTCCGGTGTGCATATTCAGCTCGGATGGTGGCGGTATTTTATCCATATGGGTAAAACACCAAAGTAGAGATGGGTTTGTTCTTGATTTCGAGCAAATCTATTGAAGGCGGGGCGCTGGTTTTTCCTACGTCTCGACCATGAGATCATCATCGTACAGCTAGCTCCGGCTTCGTCCGGTTCTGGTCAGCCAAGCGCAACGACAACGACGATGCGAACGGCATGAACCTGGACGACGGCAACCGGAACTGGAACAACAGGAACAATCATGCCCAGGTGTGCTTGGTCCGGAGTTGGAATCCCCTTTCTCGATTCATTTTTCAAACAAGTGGCTTGATTTTGGTACAATCCGGATCCGATTGTAAGAACAGGCTTTCAACTTGTTTACAAATTTTCTTGCGGGCGTTGTACCCACTGACCTGCCGTAACATCCCCAGATAACTATTCACGCCTTCCGAAAGGTTCTTTAAACTTTCGGGATCAATCGGGGCACCTTTCCGTTCCCATGCACGGATTTTCTGTTTGCAGTGATCAACCGTCGCCTGTCGAAGATAGGTGCGCCCTGGCTTGATAATAAATCCCGTGAAGTCAATCCCCTTATTCGCCAAATTGAGATGTTTTTTCTTGTGATGTAGGTGCAGAAGTAGTTTCTCCTGTAAAAATTGATCAATCTGGTCGTACCAATCATTCAGCGTATCCGGGTCTTCATGGAACAGAATCATGTCATCAACGTATCGTCCGTAATAACGCGCCTTCAGCTTATGTTTCACAAACTGGTCCAGCGGGTTCATATAGACGTTAGCAAAAAATTGACTGGTCAGGTTGCCAATGGGAAGGCCTTTATTTGCTCCTGCATGAAACAGACTTTTGCGCTGGGGCACTTGGTCGAACAGCGTCTTGGGTGACCGCGCCTGAAAATTGGTGGTGGGGTCATGTAAGGCAACCTGACGAATAAGGGCACGCAACCAATCTTCATGAACGTATTGCGAAGTCAAATCTAGTAATAACAACCGATCAATTGCGTTGAAGAAATTGGCAACATCGGCCTTCAAGAAGTATGCAGGGCGGGACCAGTTGCGCGTGATCGACCGGGCAAAACCGGAAACCCGGCGCATGCCGTCATGGGTGCCACGTCCAGGGACACAAGCGTAATTGTCGCGGATAAATCGACGGTGAAACCGGTCAAACACCGCGTTGTAAATCACATGATGAACAACGCGGTCACGAAAATCTGCAGCCCAGACCTCACGAATTTTAGGGCGCGTGACAACAAAGGCAATGCTGGGGCCGATTTGATAGGTCCCGCCCGCCAGATCGTGGTAAAGATTAACCAGATTGCGCTCAAGATCCGCTTCGAATTTCAATTGATTGATCGTATTGCGTTTGGCGCGACGACAATCAAAGTAGGCATCAAAGACCGCATCAATGGTGAGAGTGGCGGTTTCCATGTGAGATCCCACTAAAGATGGGTTTCAGATGGACAGCGTCGGGCCTGGTAGATTTTAAGGAGTTCCCATCCTTGGGTCACAAGCTGGGTCATTTTCTCAGGTGTAACTGTTCCTTGTAGATAAAGCGTACAAAATGCCGGCGAGTGATCCAGTGGCATTTCATCCACACATTGCATGATCATCAAGGGCACGGCGAGGTGCGTGACGTAGAGGCTATTGCTCGAAAGGCCCGTACCAACCATCCATTGGTCGGGGATCAGGGCATGTCGTTCTTCTTCCGTATTGATGATGATTGTGTCTGACATATCCCGCGCCCTCCTGTTCCGCACCCTGAACGAATCATTATTTCCGTAATATAATTAGAGCAGAATGGGGTGGCACATTTCAAGAATATGGTAATATTTTCTTACATGTTCGTGTGGATAAGTTTTGTAAGTTGGGAAAAATTGGTGTATGCGAAGTCATGAGCATCAATTTGGACAAAATAATCGCCGCACAACTTGCAAAAACACTCACCGCCATGTGTGTGCGCCATACCTTGATTGAGGAGATTCATGCCGGAAAATCTCCGATTACCAGAACAGGCGATTACTCTGATGTCAAAGTGATCGATGCCGAAGGGCGGGAAATTCCG
>CAZQLB010000086.1:0-6518 GCA_964593915.1 uncultured Pseudobdellovibrionaceae bacterium | reverse complement strand
AAGCCGCCCCATCCTTGGCATCTTGGAAAACGCGAGCTTGATCGCATGGCCTCAGCCTTTGAACACGCTGATCTTGAGAAGGCAAAACAGGTTTAAAAAACATACGCATCAATTTTGTTCGGACGTTTTTTATTTCTTATTGGCATCGCTCAGTTTGAAAAAGACACCCATCTCTTTGTTTTCCATCAATTCAAACTTACCTTCATACGTTATCAGATCCTCGATCCATTCAGTCGGCTTGGCGGCATAAATCTCAATGATTTCGTTCGGTGCGCCTGGTGGACAGAAAAAGCAAGTGGGCGTGCGTTTGGAAAGCAGGAAATGCGTAAATTTTTCGGTACTTTCCAATGGTAACATAAACCCACTGATCTTCACCGTTTGGCCATTCAATTTTTTGACCTCGTTGGGAAATATTGCTGAATAAGTTCCGGTTTTATCGTCTACCTTCACTTCTGTTTTATAGAGCGTATCCCACAGTGCATCTTTGGCCTTTGGCAAAGAATCCTGTGCTTTGCGTTCGTCTGTCGGCTGCAATGTAATCGTCGTCGATGTTTCCACCGTAAACGCAGGCAAGGCAAAGAACGCCAATAATATGATGAAGATACGCCCTGTTTTTATCATGCCTGCACCAATGTTTTAACGATATTCATGCGATAAGCTTTCACGGCTGGGATAAAACCTGCCAGAATGCTGATCCCTAACGCCGCTATCATAACACAGACTTCCGGCGTGCCAAAGATGGCCGCAGGCTCAAGGACGATATGCTTGGAAGAATGGATCCACGCCGCCGTGGCACGCAAAAACACTTGCGTCAAAACCACGCCGATCACTGATCCGATCAGGCCGAGTGCCAGGACCTCCGCCATGACATAGCCGAAAATACGTCCGCGCGTTGCGCCCAGCGCGCGCATCAGGGCGATATCGTATTTGCGTTCGTTCACAGCATTATAAAGCGTGATAAAGAGACCAAACGCTGAAAAACCGATGAGCAGGACGCCGAAGGCAGACAGGATATCGCCGCCCGTGCCCATGAGTTTGTTAAGCCGTGCCACCTCAAAGGCCGGAGAAGCGGCTTGCATGGAACTGCTTTTGTTCACCAGGCGCGGCAATTGCGCCGCGGCCAGCGGCGATTTGTACGAAATCAAAAGCGCCGTGATTTCATTCCACGGATGCTCTTGCTTATAGGCCACTTCCTCCGGATCGTCTTCGTCTGGGTGTTCATGTACGTGCCAAACGCTTTCGATGGGTGTCAGTACCAAGCGGTCAAGCACGCTGCCTGTGGGCTTCAAGATGCCAACGATTGTGTATGGGAAATCCGTGTGCAAATCATCGCTGTTAACGAGACCATGCGCGCCGACGATTTTGTCGCCCACTTTATTTTGGTGTTTTTCTGCAACTTCACTACCTAGAACGACCTGCATCTCATCTGAAAACAGATTGCCCTGTGCCAGTTCGCCTTTGTAATGGGCGATATAGTCAGCGTTTGTTCCAACAATGCGGTAGCCGTTGTAATTGTCGCCCAAGGCCAAGGGAATGGCGGATTTGACGAGTGGGTTAGCCTTTAATTGATCGGCCTCGGTCACGGGAATGTTGCCTGTCGGTATATCGATATGAAAGACGTTGGCGAGGATGATTTGCAGCGGTGAACCCTTGCCGCTCACGACAAGGTCAATCCCCTTCAAGTCCTTGGTAAAGCGTTTATCAAGCTGATCGTTCAGATGGATCAGGGTCAGGATAACCGCAATGCCCATCGCCAGCAGCAATACATTAAAGATCGCGGAGAGCGGTTTGAATTTTATATTCGCCGATGTCAGGCGGCCCAAGGATAATGTGGTCATGCTGCTTCTCCCATTTCTAAAGTCTGGTCAAATTCATTTTGAATGCGGTCGTCATGACTGGACACCAATAACGTCGCGCCCGTTTCTGCCGAGAGAGATTTTAAAAGCGCAATCACCTGCAGGGCGGATTTACTGTCGAGGCTTGAGGTCGGCTCGTCGGCCAAAAGCAAGGCAGGTTTGTTAAGTAACGCCCGCGCAATCGCCACACGCTGCGCTTGACCTTGTGATATTTCGGATGCCGGACGATCGGCCAGTTCAGCAATGCCAAGACGCGTCAGCAATTCTTGTGCCCATACGATGTTCTGTTCGCGCTTATTCACGAACGATCCCAGCAGGATATTTTCAAGAACAGTCAGTGATTTGACAAGGTGCAGGGTTTGAAAAACGATACCCAGCTTTTGCCCGCGAAAACGGTCGCGTTCGCCTTCGCTCAATTTGTAAACGTCCGTTCCGGCAACCGAGACCGTACCGCCCTGGATGTCGCCAAGTCCGGCGATGGCATAAAGCAGTGTGGTTTTTCCCGACCCGCTCGTGCCACGGATCAGGCATTTTTTGCCTTTATCGACGTTAAATGCTTTCAGATCGACGATAGTCTTGTCGCCAAGTCCGGCCTTTAGGTTGTTTATTGTAAGCATTGTTTCCTCCACTCTTTGATGATATTGAGCCCCAGCAAACCCGCGCGCTGCGCGCATATGGTGCCTTTTTTGTCCAGTACAAACGAAAACGGCAGTGCCAGGTGTTGATCGTTGAATGCACGCAGTAACGCCGAGGCATCTTGGTCTGACGCATCGATGAGCTGAATGTCCAAATCCTTCAATTTTTCTGTGAGGGCTTTGTCCGGCAACGTTAGACTCACGACGACGATATGGTCGTCCCCCGTTGCCTGTTTTAATTCACGCAGCATGTTCATTTCAACATGGCATGGCGCGCAGTCTTTAGAATAAAAAATAACGAGAGATGGATGTTTTTCGATGCGCGCAAAGATATAATCGTCTGGCTTTTCAATCGCGATATAGAATTGCAACGGTCTTGGCGTTTGTGCGCCGCCAGTCACCCATGTTCCCGCAGGGCGGGCATAAAGATGAACAGGTATAGATTCGAGTTGGGTGCTTATTTTTCTAACCCCGCTGTCATACCAAAACAACTCTTGCGCAGGCGCAGAATTCACATCAACATGGGAAACAAAAGTTCGACCTGACCATGGCCATGTACGGCGATCATCATGATATGGGACAAGCACAGTTTGACGATCTTGGGTCAAATATCCTTTTACATGAATATCAATAATGTGATGCTTATGCGGCGGCACCATAAAATAAAGAAGAGCGACGACGACATATCCGACGATTAGATTCAAAATAAAAAAACTTCGAATATTTGCCGCTGACTCTTGGTATGCTTTGACATGATCACAAAAAAGATGCCGCCTGCGATTCCACCAGCCCCATGCTATTAACAGACCTGCCAAAAGAGTAGATATAATTATGGGCATCAAAAATTGGAACTTATAAAGATATGACGTCGAAATTGCACCCAGTGTTTGTGCGCCAAAAATCCCGATAAAAAGTTGTGACCCACAGCACGGAATATGCGCAGACACCGCCGCCAGCGCATTGATGGCACCACTATATTTTAAACTATAATTTATATGACGGTTCATTTTTTATACTGTTATTTTGTATCACTTCATGGTCAAATTTTTTTAAGATTGGCAGTCGCGGCAGGCCCCCTGCAGTTCCAAAACCTGTCGCTCGATTTTAAATCCCTGGTGTGATGCATCGGCGTTCAGGCGTTTGCTCACGCTATGATCCGCCAGTTCATCCGCTGAACCACACGTGCGGCACACCAAAAACACATGTTCATGATGATGGTCGGGGTGCGCACACGCCATAAAGGCATTCAAACTTTCGATTTTGACCACCAGCCCCAGCGCGCACAGAGCGTCCAGTGAACGATAAACACTGGCGGGTTTAATATCTTTACTTTGCGCCTTGGAAATCTGATCAATGAGCTGATAGGCCGTGACAGGCTTATCCTGGTTCAAAATACAGGCAAAAACAGCCTTCCGCATATCCGTCCAGCGGTGGCCTTTTTCTTTTGACAGCAGCTCAGCTGCTTTCAAAAGATTTTTCTGATCAAAACCAGTTTTTTTCATCGTGTATCCTTGTGTACGTTTATGTGTTATAGTGTAACACTTTTTGGTATGCAAGGGCTTGTTTCAAGACTTTACGATATATCTTCATTGTTATGTATTGTTACGCAAAAAAGAGTCATCTGGGACACCATGATTAACCCCCCTGATCATACAAGATACAGGGGGGTCAGTGTTTTATTTATATGTCTATAGGTCTGCGTGGTTTTAAAAGGTCACCGCGAGACGTTAAACATTGTTACACAGCTTCTTGTTCGTCTTCGTCGCTGCGGCGTGGTTTTGCCGCAATTTCGATGATTTCGCCGGTTTCTTGATCCACGCGTTTGCGCGACAGTTTAATTTTGCCGCGGTCATCAACGCCAACCATCAATACTTTCAGGACATCGCCTTCTTTGACCACATCGGTGACTTTGCCAACACGGTAGTCCGCCAGTTCAGAGATGTGGACCAATCCATCGCGGGATCCCATGAAGTTTACAAAGGCGCCAAAATCCATGATTTTTACGACTTTACCGGTGTATACTTTGCCGGCTTCGGGTTCTTCGGTGATGGCGCGGATCATTTCCAATGCCTTTTCAATCGCTTCCAGGTTGCTGGATGCGACCTTGACGGTGCCGTCATCATCGATGTCCACTTTTGCGCCGGATACTTCAACGATTTCGCGGATGACTTTACCGCCAGTGCCAATCACTTCGCGGATTTTTTCCGTTGGGATTTGCAATGTAGCGATTTGCGGTGCGAATTCGCTGATGGAATCACGGGCCTGCGTGAGCGCCTTGGACATTTCGCCCAAGATATGCAGACGGCCATCGCGTGCCTGGGACAGCGCAACTTTCATGATCTCTTCGGTGATGGATGTGATTTTAATATCCATCTGAAGGGCGGTTACGCCTTTTTCTGTTCCGGCAACTTTGAAATCCATGTCGCCCAAATGATCTTCATCACCCAGGATGTCGGTTAGAACAGCGAATTTTTTGTCTTCCTTGATCAGACCCATGGCAATCCCGGCGATTGGGCGGGGCAGGGGAACACCCGCATCCATCAAGGACAGGGATGTGCCGCAAACCGTCGCCATAGAGGACGAGCCGTTTGATTCAGTGATTTCGGATACTGTACGGATGGTGTAGGGGAATTCCTCTCCTTTTGGTAAAAGGGGACGAATAGCGCGCCAGGCCAATTTACCGTGACCCACTTCGCGGCGACCAGGGGATCCCAGGCGGCCCGTTTCGCCCACAGAATAAGGGGGGAAGTTATAGTGCAGCATAAAGTTTTCGCGGTATTCACCATCCAGACAGTCGATGATCTGTTCATCTTGACCGGTGCCCAATGTGGTGACGACAAGCGCCTGGGTTTCGCCGCGGGTAAACAGGGCGGAACCGTGTGTGCGAGGCAGAACGCCGACTTCTGCAACAATGGGGCGTACGGTTTTTGTGTCGCGTCCATCAATGCGGGTGCCATGATCCAGAATTTGGCCGCGCACGATTTTAGCTTCCAGTGCGTGGAATGTATTTGAAACAGCCTCGGATGAAATTGACAATTCAGGATTTGTCAATGTTTCGACTGCTTTTGCACGGACCGCGCCCACTTTTTCCTGGCGTACGGTTTTTGCTTTTTCGCTATAGGCGGTTTTTAAATCAGCACTGAATGTGCTTTCCATTTTTGCGGCCATGGCGGCAATTTCCGGGCGTACGGGCAAAACATCCCATGGATCTTTGGCACAGGCTTCGGCCATTTCGATGATGCCTTGGATCACGGGTTGGAATGCTTTCCATCCCGCCATGACGGCGCCCAGCATAATCTCTTCCGAGAGTTCTTTGGCTTCGGATTCAACCATCAAAACACCTTCGGATGTACCGGCAACGACCAGTTCCAGGTTTGATTGTTCGAATTGAGATTTGGATGGATTGATCACATATGCACCATCAATATAGGCAACGCGCGCGCCGCCGATGGGGCCCATAAAGGGGATACCGGACAGGGTTAGCGCGGCCGAACATCCAATCATGGCCACGATATCAGCGGGGTTTTCTGGGTCATAGGACAAGGTTGTTGCAATGACCTGCACTTCGTTAAAGAAATTCTCTGGGAACAAGGGGCGAATCGGACGGTCGATCAGACGGCTTGTTAAAACTTCGTATTCAGATGGCTTGCCTTCGCGTTTGAAAAACCCACCTGGAATCCGGCCAGCCGCAAAAGATTTTTCCTGGTAGTGGACGGTGAGCGGGAAGAAATCCTGTCCTTCTTTTACATCGCGTATGCCAACGGCTGTACACAAAACAGTGGTGCCGCCCATGGTGGCCATAACGGCGCCATCCGCCTGACGTGCAATTTTTCCAGTCTCAAGAATTAATTTTTTACCAGCAAAATCAATTACTTTACGTGTAACATTAAACATTTAGTTCCCTTTCGTTTATGAACCTATTGTCCTTTTTTATAAAACAGTAAAAGGTATGAACGAAAGCTGCCGGTAGACGATTAAACACCCCGATTTTACCCCATTTTTGAGAGGGGTAGACCCAGATCCTTAA
>CAZQLB010000085.1:0-6525 GCA_964593915.1 uncultured Pseudobdellovibrionaceae bacterium | reverse complement strand
ATAGTCCATCCATCGATGCGGAGTCATCGTAACACGATGGGGAAATGGTTTTGATACCAATTTTGATTCTGTCTTCTGAATAGTCATACGTCACTCCCCTTTATGACCAAGGATCAGAGAAAGAAAAGATGGCAATTCCGCAATATTGATCCGCAGGGGAATGATGGATATGTTGTTTATATTGTCATGGAATAATTTAACAGCATCTTTTTCCGTTGTGGCTATTTGAGCATTTTTCTCTTTTGCTGTTTGTAAAATGATATACAGATCATCCGGCGTATACATATGATGATCCGGGAAGGAAAATGTGTGTACCAGATCAATACCTTGTCCTTGCAGCTGATCAAAAAATTTATCTGGCCACCCAATCCCGGCAAAGGCAATCGTGGGTTTTGCAGGGTCTAACGCGGATATATCTGTCTGTGCATACGCCCTGAAAACCGGAATATGCCGCGGCACGTCAGATGCAATGTGATGAACGTCATCGCCAACAATAATCACGGCATCCAGGCGTGGCCACACGTTTTCCAGATGTTCCCGTAAGGGACCGGCGGGAATTAAACGTTCATTCCCAAAACCCATTTGGCCATCGATAACGGCAATATTGATATGCGATTTGATCGAGGGGTTTTGCAGCCCATCATCCATCAGAATGATTTTTGGAGCCATATGCTGAGTAATCCAGTTAATACCTTTACGTCGATTTGATGCAATAACAACGGGGACTTTTATGCTCCGTGCAAGCTCGATCGCTTCGTCCCCGACATCGGCAGCCGTATGTTGATCGGGCTGAACAACCATAGGGGCCTTTTGCCGCCCCTTATACCCACGGGTCAGAATCACGGTTCCTGGCATGGGTAAATAGGGCACAAGTGTTTTGATAAGCGGTGTTTTTCCGCTGCCCCCCGCCGTGATATTTCCGATGCATATGGTCCGAATTGCCGGGCGGATCGGCGTTGTGATACGGGTATGCAACAGGCGCAGGGCCGCGTATACGGGTGTGATAACTCGTGTCCATAACGGAATGCGTACTGTGTCGTCATACCAAAAACGGGGTGTTCTCATGCCTGTTCCCTTTGATCTAAAAAGGTATTGAGAAAGGCCCGCACATCTATTTTAATTTGTGACTGAATGGTTGTGACCGTTTGAAAGGCATGCGCACCGCGTTCTTTCATGTGGGATCGGCTACGCAGCATATCATAAATGGCATCTTCTAGATCTTTTGGTGTCTTTGCGATGGTGACGGCCTGTTCTCGTTCCAAAGAGTCATAGATACTGGCCAGATTTTGTACGTTTGGACCCGATAGGGGATAGGATTTCAGCAGCGCTGCCTCAATCGGATTATGACCGCCGCCGCCATCCTGGCTGAAAGATCGACCAATCACGGCAACGGGACACAGGCGGAAAAAAAGCCCCAGTTCCCCCATTGTATCGACAACGTAAATATCGGTGTCATGGGCGGGGGTATCGTGCATGCTGCGGAACCGCACGTCACCAGGTAGCTGGGCCAGGCGGGATGCAATCTCATCCCGGCGACCAGGGTGCCGGGGGGCAATGACTGTTAAAAGGCCCGGAATTTTTTCGCGCAAATTCTCGTGAATGGTGGCCGCAATGCCTTCTTCGTCCGCATGTGTGCTGGCATAAATCCAGCAGGCGCGGGGACCAAAAAGGGGCTGCAGGCGATCCAGCATATCGGGATCCGCCGGCAGTGGATTGGATAAAAACTTAATATTATGCGCATGCGCGACATGGGGGCTTCCCAAACGCGTAAAACGATCTGCCGCAACATTTCCGATCGCCAGGACAGAATGAAATGTTTCAAATAATCGGCGGGCTGTTCCTGGGATTTTTTGCCAGCGGTTATAAGAACGCGGGGATATCCATCCATTCAGTAGGGCGGTGCGCATTCCGGCACGTTTCAGGGCCAGGATCGTGTGCGGCCAGATTTCAGATTCCATGCGGATCGCATACTGCGGCTGCCAATGCTGAATGAATCGGTTGACCCATACGGGGTGATCGAGGGGGGTATATTGATGAATACATCCCGGTGGCAACCGCTTTTCCATCATGCGCGCACCCGATACGGTACCTGTCGTCATTAAAATGGGGGCGTTCGGAATCTGGTCTCGGATCATATCGATAAGGGGCAGGGCCGCAAGGGATTCCCCAACGCTGGCGGCATGGATCCAGATGGGCGATGTTTCAAATGATTTTTTATCCGTGATACCATACCGTTCCGATAGACGTGCAGGGTCTTCCTTTCCCGTGCGGGCGCGCAGCGCGAGCCAAAGCGGGATAAAAGGTGATATGACATAAATCAGAAAGGTATAGACCCCTAAAATCATGCGGGGAGTATAGCCATAACGGACCCCGAAAATCTATAGTGTATCATAGCCATTTGCAAAATGAGATCAACAGCGGGTAACCTTACGCCTGTTTTGACTTTCCGATGTTCAGGTACTCAAATATATACGCTGTGATATGGATTATAAAAAATATTAATTCGTCGGTGGATTGGAACACATAATGCCAGTTGGTGCCGGATCTTTGTCATTTTTTGCCAAGACTTTTGATTTGTTTTCATCAAAGTTATAGAAGCATCCGGGTGGACATGTGTATGTCCAATACAAATCGGATGATCCAGTAACCAATTGCGTTATTATACCTGGTTCCGCAGCGATGTCCGTACATTTTGTTGCGCATCCTTCTGTTCCTGGGGTACAGGAAGGTTTTGGAATATCAAAACCAGCAGTTTCTTTAACAAGATTGTCTGCTGTCGTGGTTGCGTTTGCAATTGTAGATGCTGCGCCAGACATATTGCTTGATGCAGATGCCAGAGCTGTACACGTCCCGCCACGAATATCGGATCCAGCTTGTAGGGATGATTGAATATCGCTTAAACCACTTAAGTATACAGCATCAACGTTACCACATTTGGATGCTTCCCATGCGGCTTTCATGCGGTCACACGCAGATGTCGTGGCTGTTGAGCTAAAGTTCACGGCGGTAGCACTTGTATCAGACGATGCAATGTAATTTGAGTTATAGTAGCTGTTTAAATCAGCCCCGGTTGATAACCCAATCGCATTTTTGGTCCCGCCTGTAACACCATTCAAATCAGTAAATGTACCGCCCCCTTGAGACATTTGGACCATGGATTGATCAAAGCAGGATAATGCCAAAACACTGTCTGGTTTTTTGATGACAGCACTGTTGACCATGCTTTCGCGCTGGGCCTCGGCTGCGCCGCGCGCCTTTAATGCATCCATGACGATGGGGTCACACACCTGGGCAATTGCAGGGGTTAAAAGCAAAACAAAAGCAACGGCAAAAAGACCGGACAAAGTCGGAAAACGAGAAATGAATCCTGTTCTTTTATATCTTTTCATGCCACACCCCTGTTTCAAGCATCATACGTCATTTTTGCCCAAAATGCCAGAATTTCAACAAAAAGGTTATTCGCCATCCAAATCGATCGAGAGGATAGATAAATTGACGATATACGAAACATCGCCATCTTCTTCATCCTTATAAACCGTTCCCATGTATTCGCCGCCGATCAGCAATTCGGCCGAATCATCCGCCTTTGGGCGGTATTTTAAAGTAATCTGGCTGTTTACCTTGCCTTTCAGGTATTTTTCCAGTTTTTGAATTTCGGTGGGCTCAAAGCTCATGAAGGGGTCCTTTCCGGCATAATAGGGAGGGTTGGAATAGGTTGAGAATGCCCGGTTTCCAGCCCGCGCACAACCATATTTCGTACATCATCACATAAAACTTTGCGGTCTGTGTATTGTTTCGGATCAATAGGTTGGTGGAATACCAGTTCCAGGATACATCCCCGGCTGCGGGCAAATCGCCACAGGTGAACAATCATCGGGGTTTCGTCATCAAACGGCCACGGGTAATGATCTCGCGCAACCACCTTTGCCTGGTCGGTATGGCCAAGGGGCAGGGTACGGAGGGTAAAGGGTTGTATCCGTAACGTGCCATTTGTTAATTCATGTTCAAAAGCCAGGGAAAAAAGGGATGATTTGAACGGCAGAATATCGCGTCCGTTATCCGTTGTCCCCTCCGGAAACAAAATAATACTTTGTCCTCGTTTCAAATACGATTGAAGAGAGTTCTTTTCCCGCAAGGCATCCTTTGGCGACCGGGAAATAAAGGCCGTTTGCTGCAACAACGATAGGAAACCGAACAACGGCCATTTACGGACATCGATTTTGGCGACGAACGATGCTTCCAGCAGCGTTCCCATGACCAGAATGTCCAGATAGGAAACATGGTTGCTGATAAACATCACGGGTGTTTTATGGGGATCCATGGGGGCCCCCACAACCCGAACCCGCATACCGAAAATAACGCAAAGACCCGTGTGCCACAGCCGTGGGATTTTATAGGCAATAGGTCCCCGTGTGAACATCAGGACAATAATTTGGGCACTGACCAGCGGGATGCTCCACAGGGCAAAGAGAAGGGCGCGGAGTACAGCGAGAATATTAGTCATCCTCGCCCTCCTCGGATGAGCGGATTAAAACATTGCGCTGTATCGGCTGGGTAAACGTGCGTTCGTAATGTTTCAGATATTTGTCCGTGATCATGTATGTGGGCATGACAATACAAACGTCGGTCGTATTAAACTGTTCATCGACAACCGCGCCGTCCCCAATGGTGGCCCCCACGCGTAAGTAGCCCTTGATCAACGGAGGTAGCATCATAAATACTTTTCGGGGCTCAATTTGATCGCGTGGGACCATGTTCATATCAACATACATATCCGGAAGGGCGCGGGGCCGTAGTTCCGCATGAGCCAGGTGATTATGATATAATAACGATAACTCTTCTTTTATCGCATTCGGATCCGTCCCATGAAAACTGGCACACCCGAACATCAAATCAATTTGACGTTCTGAAATATAGCGGGCGATACCCGACCATAAAAGCTGCAACACCGGCATGGTGCGGTAGGGGGCCAGAACGCAAGACCGTCCCACTTCCAGTAAACGGGCACCGGACTGCAACAGCGGCGTAATATCAAATTGAGATGCTGTATAAAACCCGCCAGCTCGTCTTGCTCCCTCTGCCGTCATTAAACGGTAGGTTCCGACAACACCATTATTTTCCGAAACGTCTGGATCAACCACAATCAGATGATCCATATAGTCATCGTAGTGATCGAAATCTCGTTCTTGCGTCGCGACATCTGGTGTGGGATGTGCACCAAATTCTTTAAAGAAAACATCATATCTTAGGCGCTGGGCGGCTTCGATCTCGTCTGGCGTTATCGCCTGACGCACATGAATCTGCCCTGTGTCGCCGCCTTCATCCGACATCTTGATTCCCTCTCTTGAGTCCGTTAACCTGTATTCTATGCTAACCGTTTTTCATTTGTCGGCAAGCATGTAAACGCATTTTAATGAAAAAAGGAAGTGCGACATTTTATTAAACAAATTATGGAAAAATATATTCTATGCTTATTGAATTAACACCACATCTTGTTATGTCTTTTATTACATTGGTTGCGTTGGAAATTGTGCTGGGGATTGATAACCTGATCCTGATTTCTATTCTAACCGATAAGTTGCCGCCGGAAAAGCAGCCGCTTGCACGCCGGATCGGGATTATTGGGGCGGTTGTGACGCGTCTTTTGCTGCTCAGCCTGATTTTTGTTATGGTCCATCTGCGTGATCCGTTGTTTACATTTATGGGTTTGGATTTTGCATGGCGTGAAATCCTGCTCATCCTGGGGGGGCTTTTCCTTTTAGGAAAGGCGACAACGGAAATTCATCATAAAATTGAAGGGGCGGGTGAAGGACACTCGGGTCAAAAGCAATATGGAACCATGACGATGGTTGTGGGACAGATTATTGTGATGGACGTTGTGTTTTCTTTTGACAGTGTTTTGACGGCTGTTGGCGTTGCGGATCACTTGCCTGTGATGGTCGCTGCCATTCTGGTATCTGTTGTCTTTATGCTTTTTGCGATGGAAGTGGTGAATGGATTTATTGCTAAACATCCAACTGTTAAAGTCCTGGCCTTGTCATATATGATGCTGATTGGATTGGCATTGATGGGAGAAGGATTGCACCAAGATATTCCAAAGGGGTATTTGTATTTCGCCATGGCGTTCAGCTTTGGGGTGGAAATCATCAATATGGTGATCCGTTCCCGTGCGGCGCGTGTTGCGGCGCGGCACCGCCAGCACATGGATAAATAAATAACTGAAACACTATTGTCATCCCGGAAGGCCCCCCGCGGGGCTGTCCGGGATCCGTTTTTGCCGCCATCTGATGATGTGACGATGGATCCCTGCCTTACGCAGGGATGACACTTGTTTATTTATTAAATTGAATCAGCATAGAATGAAGAAAGGGGGAGCCCGACGGGATTTGAACCCCCGCGGGCGTTTGCCCGCAATGAAAAAGTGTGGGCGTTTGAGAAAAAAGACATCAGGTTATAAGAGGATATAAAGGATGGTGACCCCGACTGGATTTGAACCAGCGGCCCGCAGTTTAGGAAACTGCTGCT
>CAZQLB010000084.1:0-6546 GCA_964593915.1 uncultured Pseudobdellovibrionaceae bacterium | reverse complement strand
TTCGCACCTTGGTCTTGTTTTTCCGATGATTTCATCACCAATCATAATATCGGCTGTTTGATCAGCTGATGTTGGTGTTGTGGGCGTGTAGAGGGGGGCCATGTATCGGACCCGGACAAGATGTCGTTTTGCAAGACCCCTGTGTTCCATGCGTGCCGTCATTTCCTGGCCCAGATAGCATCCCTTTGTATACGAAACACCGTTTAATCTTGGGATATTCATTTCTTCGGGTGTGGATATCCCAATATCTGCGTCATGTGCGTTCGGAATCCCGTATTCTATTTCTTTTTGGCGATGTTGAAGGGGGGTATAAAGTTTGGGTGGATGGTCAGATTCAAGAAGCGGCGTGTCCATAACGGCTCTCCATCCCATATCTGCGTGCCGCGGGTCGGCCGCAACAATCCCCTTGTCTGCAAGATGGAGGGGGATAGGCCCAGTCCCGCAATAGACATATATTTCTTTATGAACGATGTCTATATGTGCGCGCAAGCGATAACGTTTGAGTAGATCGATCAATTTTATATCATTTGAATATTCTTTATAATCAATGATATATTTATCTTTTTTAATGTAAATTATAAGGTCATAGAGAAATTTCCCCTGGGGCGTTAATAGGCATCCATACAGACACGGCGATGTATCCAAAAGCCCGATATCATTGGTGATCAATCCTTGTAGGAAGTCACGGGCATCCAGCCCGCTGATGACGATGGCGTCCCGGAGCAAAAATGCGGCGGCGGAATGATGATGTATCATTGTCATATTTTTTATAAAAAATATACCCGTGTAGAGCAGGGAAAGGGGTTATTTCTTTTCTTCCTTGATGTCTTCCGGCGGTGTGCCGCCACCCAGCACCTTATACAGGTTCACCAGGTTTGCAAGACGCTCGCGTTCGGTTTCAATTTGGGCTTGCTGATATGTATACAGTTCACGTTGCGCATCCAAAACGCTTAAAAAGCTGTCTACACCGGCTTTATAACGCGCATCTGATATATCGTATACTTTCTGTGCGGCTGCGACCAGGCGTTTTTGTGCACCAAGCTGTGCGTCCAGTGTGGCGCGGGCCGCCAGTTCATCCGCTACTTCACGGAAAGCGGTTTGAATAGCCTTTTCATACGCGGCGATTGCCTGATCCTTGCGGATGGTGGCCAGATCCAGATTGGCGATATTACGCCCCCCTTCAAAAATCGGTAATGAGATGGTGGGCAAGAAGTTGTATGCGCCGGCTGCTCCGCCTGAAAAAAGGCTTGAAAGACCTGTGCTGGCAAAACCATATTGTCCCGTTAGCGTGATTTGCGGAAAGAACGCCGCACGGGCCGCGCCAATATCGGCATTTCGTGACATCAATGTGTATTCCGCCTGGCGAATATCGGGGCGGGCCAATAAAACATCGGATGGAACGCCAGGGTCAAGATTATCCATCAAGTCTATTTTATCGAGAGATGTGGATGAAATCAGGCTGTCATCGTGTGCGACCCCCATAAGTTGGAAAAGCGCGTTTTTGTCCTGTTCTACAAAACGTGTATATTGATGCAGGTTCACACGTGCAACTTCGACGGCCGTTTCCGCGCGTGCAACATCCTGATCTGTGGATAGGCCGTTTTTTAAACTTTGTTGTAAAAGGTTATACGTATTTTTTTGTGCCTCTAATGTTTTTTCGGTCAAGGAGAGTAGTTTTTGATCCGCCAAAAGTTGCAGATAGGCGTTTGCAACTTCTGCAATCAGGCTGTTGCGAACGACATCGGTGGCCGCTTTTGTCGATAGATAGTCGTTCAATGCAGATTCATTTTGGCTGCGCATACGGCCGAACAGATCGAGTTCATAAGCGCTCAGTTTCACATTTGCACCGTAAAGCTCGGTCTTTTGGGCGTTTCCGGTTGTACTGCTGTCATCCGATGTTTTTGAATAGGTCGCGGATCCATCTGCGCTGATCGAGGGGACCAGATCGGCTCTTGTTATTCTGTATGTTGCACGCGCGGCATCAATATTCAGTGCCGCGATTTTTAAATCACGGTTATTTTGCAGGGTGGTCTCAATAACTTTTTGCAGTTCAGGTGATTTGAAAAAAGAGCGCCATTCTAATTTAGATGCAGCAACTTTTCCTGCCTGGGTTGTATATTTGGGGGTGGTGTCCCATTTTCCCGCACCTGAAAAAATTGGGCGCATATAGTCCGGAATCATCGTGCATCCAGAAACCATCAGTGTCGCGCATAGGGCGGTGAAAACAGTTTTTTTCATGTTGCTTATCCTTGATGATGAGAAGACAGATTCTGTGATTTGTTTTTGTTAAAACGTTTTCTAATCATGACATAGAACATGGGAATGAAAAAGATCGCAATAAAGGTCGATCCAATCATACCACCAATAACCGTAATCCCAATTGCGTTTTGGCTGGCGGCGCCGGCACCAGATGCAAGGGCAAGCGGCAGAACACCAAGGATAAACGCCATGGATGTCATGATAATGGGGCGAAAACGTTGTTTGGCGGCGATCGACACGGCATCCAGAACATCCATACCATTGTCTGTCAGGCTTTTGGCGAATTCAACAATGAGAATCGCGTTTTTCGCCGCAAGTCCCACCGTTGTTAACAGGGCGACTTGCAAATAAACATCGTTTGGAAGTCCGGTAGTGAATGCGGCAATGACAGCGCCCAAAATCCCAATTGGAACGACCATAATAACGGCGAAAGGAACTGCCCAGCTTTCATACAAAGCGGCCAGACACAAGAAGACAATCAGAACAGAAAGCGCATAGAGTGCAGGGGCCTGCGCACCTGTTTGACGTTCTTCATATGAAATCCCAGACCATTCAATCCCGATGCCATCCGGCAGCGATTTAACAATATTTTGGATTTCTTGCATCGCAACACCCGAACTTATACCATGCATAGGTGCCCCTTGAATGTTTACAGATGGGTTTCCGTTGAACCGTTCCAATTTTGGGGACCCGTATGTCCATTCTGCGGTTGAAAAGTTGTGAAATGGAATCATCTGTCCTTGATTGTTACGGACATACCATTTTTCAATATCCTCGGGCATCATACGGTGTTCCTTATCGGCCTGCATGTACACACGTTTGATACGGCCCTTGTCCAGAAAATCATTCACGTAACTGGACCCCCATGCAATCTGAAGGGTTTTGTTGATTTCATTTAAAGACAACCCCAGTGCCGAGGCTTTTTCATGATCGATATTGATTTTAAATTGCGGCACATCGCTTAATCCGTTCGGGCGAACACCCATCAATTTTGGATTCTGTGCTGCCATTCCCAGCAGCTGATTTCTGGCATTCATCAGCGCATCATGGCCAAGACCCGCCCGATCAACCAATTGAAAATCAAATCCGGATGCGTTCCCCAGTTCACGGATGGGGGGCGGGAAAAATGCAAATGCCATGGCATCCTTGATTTGCGAGAAAGTACCCATAGCGGCGCCAGATATGGCAAAAACGCTTTGGTCCGGCCTTGTTCGTTCATCCCAGTCTTTTAGACCCACAAATCCAAACGCGGCGTTTTGGGCCGAACCCGCAAAGCTGAATCCTACAACGGTAAAAAGATGCTCAACATTTTCTTTTTGTTGGTCCAGGAAGTAATCCTCAACTTTTTTGACGGATTCAAGGGTTCTTTCTGCGGTTGAACTGGGCGGGGTGCTGACCATGAGAAACATATTTCCTTGGTCTTCATCAGGCAAAAAGGCGGTTGGTAGTTTCGAGAAAATTGCCATCATGCCGCCGACAAGAAGAATGTATATAACGACAAATCGCAGAATACGGCGTGCCATATAGGATGTCGATGCTTCATATCTGTCCCGAATACGTCCAAAAAAACGGTTAAACCAGCCAAAGAATCCTTTTTCTTCGTGGTGATTGTCTTTTGTATGATTTTTTAAAAGGGTGGCGCAAAGAGAGGGCGATAGAACAATCGCCACGATGACCGAAAGGGTCATGGCAGATACAATTGTAATTGAAAACTGTTTGTAAATGGCTCCTGCAGATCCGCTGAAGAAAGCCATGGGGATAAAAACGGTTGATAAAACAGCGGCAATTCCAATTAAGGCGCCTGTGATCTGATCCATCGACTTTTTAGTTGCTTCTTTCGGGGGTAGCCCTTCTTCTTTCATAATGCGTTCAACGTTTTCAACAACGACATTCGCATCATCATCCAAAAGTCCAATGGCAAGCACCATCGCGAACATGGTCAGCACATTGATACTGAACCCAAAGGTCAATAGAACGGCGAATGTTCCCAGAAGAACAACAGGGACCGCGATCGTCGGGATCAATGTTGCACGCAGGTTTTGAAGGAACAGGAGCATCACAACAAACACAAGGGCAATTGCTTCGAGCAATGTATGTATAACGGAATTAATCGATTTTTCAATAAAAGGTGTGGTATCAAGCGGGTAAATGATCTTGATATCCTTGGGCAAGAATTCCGCAAGTTCTTTTACCTTTTCCTTCACTTTTTCGGCTGTTTGCAAGGCATTGGCACCGGTTGCGAGGGTGATCGCAATCCCGGCGGCTGGCTGGCGTTTATAACGCACGATCCGGTCATACGATTCCGAGCCCAGTTCTACTTTTGCGACATCTTTTAACCGAACCTGGGACCCATCTGTATTGACCCGCAGGACAATTTGTTCAAAATCATTTACGGTTTGAAGTCGTGATTGGGCTTTGATCGTTGCGTTAATTTGCTGCCCGTCGATAGCGGGCATGCCGCCCAGTTGTCCTGCGGATATGTCTGTGTTCTGGATTTGCACGGCCTGCTGAACATCAATTGGCGTTAGATTATAGCTGTACAGTTTTGCTGGATCGAGCCAGATGCGCATAGCGTGTTGATCACCAAAGACGCGAACGTTTCCAACACCGTTGATACGAGAGAGGGGATCGCGGAAATTTGTGATCAGGGTATCGCTCAGCTCGCCGCGGGATGTTGTCCCGTCTTCTGAATAAAACCCTACAACCAGCAAGAAAGTATCGTTTGATTTTGTAACGGTCACACCCAGTTCTTGCACCTCTTGTGGAAGCTGTGTGATCGCGCCCTGGACCTTGTTTTGTGTTTGAACCTGGGCGATATCGGGATCTGCTTCTGGTTCGAATGTGAGTGTAATGCTTGCGGATCCATCCGCACTGCTGGATGAGAAATAACGTAAATAATCAATACCGGTCAGGCGTTGTTCGATAATTTGTGTGACAGCATTTTCAACCGTTTCCGCCGATGCGCCAGGGTAGTTTGCGTTAATAGAAACCGTTGGCGGCGCCACTTTTGGATACTGTTCAATCGGCAGTGAGCGAATAGACAGAGCACCCGCCAGCATAATAATAATCGCGATAACCCATGCAAAGACAGGTCGGTCAATAAAGAAACGGGCCATAATATTATAGTTCTTTCTATATGCTTATTGCTTATCTGATGCGGTTATTTCAGGCGTAGGTTTTGTGGAGGCGGAGGGGGCGTCTGTTTCAGTTGACGCACCTGGCTGTGCGGGCTCTGTTTGCGGCGTGATTTCTAAGACAGATTGATCATCCTTTTTATCGTCTTGTGCAGGAATTAAATCTGGTGATGTTTGTCTTTCTTTTGATACGGGCTGTTGTTGCGGAGCAGGTACCTGCTCTGTGGGTGAAAGTTCGGCTTTTACCGGTTCTTCTGCGGGCGGTACTGTGATGGCGGCAGAAGGAGGTGGAGAATCTGTCTTATGTTCTGTAACAGGTGCGTGTGGGTTGATCCATGGGGTTGTTTTAACCGGAGCCCCTTCACCAATCTTTTGATACCCTTCTATAATCACGGTATCGCCAACGTTTAGGCCGGATTGAACAATCCATTGGTCTTTATATGTGCGGATGACATCAATCGGGGTTATGTGGGCTTTTTGATCGGCGGATACGGTCCATGCCACCAGCTTTCCATCGGGGGTGCGGACGGTCGCGCGCTGGGGCACTAAGATTGCTTTTTCGGATCCTAAATCGACAGATGCTCGAATAAATAAACCGGGTAAAAGTTGTCCATCCGGGTTCGGCATAATGGCACGCAGAGCGATAGATCCGGTCGTTTCATCCACGGTGACTTCTGAAAACTTTAATGTACCCTCATGCGGATAGAGAAGATTTGTTTTCTCATCCAGTTGGACATGGACGGGGACGCTGTCTTTACCGGCCATTTGTGTGCGGAGTTTTACGGCTTCGTCACCTGATTGTTGCATATCAATATAAACGGGATCTAGCTGTGTAATAATGGCCAGGCTTTGTGCCTGATTTGCTGTAACAAGGGCGCCTTCGGTGACAAAGGATTTGCCAATACGGCCAGAGATCGGCGCATATACTTTTGTATAGCCCATATTCACGTTTGCGACGTCAACAGCGGCTTGGGCAACGGCAATGGCGGCGTTTGCCTGGTCCAGCTGTGCCTTGGCATCATCATATTCTTGTTTACTGACCGCATTGATTTTGACCAATTGTTCATACCGTTTTGCGCGCGCCTCTACGGTTTTGACGTTTGCGCGTGCGCTTTTTAAATCGGCAAGTGCACTGCCTGTTGCGGCTTTGAAC
>CAZQLB010000083.1:0-6580 GCA_964593915.1 uncultured Pseudobdellovibrionaceae bacterium | reverse complement strand
CAGATTTTCCGGACTCCCCTGAACAAAACGCCTCAAATGATCAAGCACTTTTACAGCATGCTGAAAATCATATTCATGCTTTAAATCAAAAATATGCATTAAAAAATGAACCAAACATCTTCTTCCTTTTTCATAGAGACCGCGTATGGGCCCCGCAGCAAAATTGTTTCATGGGATATGAAAGAAAACGGGGAAAATTATCTGCTTTAAATGCATATTTAAAGGATAAAAATCAAAACCATTTCTCATTTATAGGGGGAGATACGACATCACTTCCTCATATAAAATATGTGATCACAATTGATGAAGATGTCTATATTCCGCACGATTCTGCAAAAGGGATGGTATCTGTTATCGAGCATCCGTTAAATAAACCTATCTATGATATTCATCAAAATAGAACAATAAAAGGGTATGGAATTCTCCAGCCTCGAATGGCCATTCATTTCGAAAGCGGAAATCAATCACTCTATAGCAAGCTGTTTTCATCAGATACAGGGATCGATCCGTATACACGATCCGTATCCGATATTTATCAGGATCTTTTTTCCGAAGGTTCATTCGTTGGAAAAGGTATATATGACATTGATACATTTGAAATGGCTCTGAAACACAGATTTCCTGAAAATAGAATTCTGAGTCATGACTTGATCGAAGGGTGTTTTGCGCGATCTGGACTTATAAACGATATTACCCTTTACGAGAAAATTCCCTCTGATTTCGAAACAGATATGAAAAGACGACATCGTTGGGTGCGCGGCGATATCCAAATATTTCAATGGGCATTTCAGTATGTCCCAACACAATATCAAGATAAAAGCATAAATCCTCTTACATTTCTATCACGCTGGAAAATACTGGATAATATAAGACGCATATTTATCCCGCCTATTGCATTATTAACATTAATTGCAGGATGGCTTTATGCCCCACATCCATGGATATGGACATTCTGGTTTTTCATTACTGTTTTTATTTGCGGATTTGTTTCACTGGGCGCACACCATTTCAGAAACAATCGAAATGCATCTCTATATGCACAAGCTCTTCTGTTGTCCAAGGATATGGGACAACATCTTCTTCGAACATTATTCTTTATCGCAACATTGCCATATGAATCTTTTTTCAATTTACATGCTGCTTTCACGGCATTTTACAGGTTATATAGGACAAAGAAAGATCTTCTGGAATGGCGCCCCTCTTCTCTTATCAATCAAGAAAAAATATCATCTCTTAAAAATGCATATTATCATTTATATGGAACGCCTGTTTTCGCTTTTTGCACTATATTTCTAATAAGTATCGTTCATACAGATTCAGTTTCTGCATCCATGCCTTTTATAATCCTTTGGGCTTTATCTCCCTGTATCATTTATTTTACGGGTCTCGCGTTAGATACATCATCTTCTCTTCGCAACAAAAAACACCATATATTTTTCTTGAAAGAAACAAGAAAAATATGGGGATTTTTTGATACTTATGTTGATGAGAAAAACAATTATCTTCCTCCGGATAATGTACAAACATATCCAGGTTTTATTATTGCAAACCGAACATCTCCTACAAATATAGGTCTTTATCTTTTATCTATCAGTAGCGCCCATGATCTTGGATATATCTCTATTGACACTTTAATTGAACGACTTTCAAAGACTTATCAATCACTTTGGAAACTCGAAAGATATAATGGTCATTTTTATAATTGGTATGACACACATACTCTTTTACCCCTACATCCGATATATATATCAACTGTAGATAGCGGAAATTTATGTACGTATCTTCATGTTATCAAACAGGCGGTTTCTGAATATCTTCAGAATCCCGTCTTAGATATTAAAAAATTGATGGACGGCCTTAAAACAACAATCGATCTCGCATATGACGAATTTAAGGACTCTGATCAAAGACAAATCAAAAAAATAATAGATCAAATAGATTTATTTAATAACTGTTCTATTAAAGCTTTCTTTGATCAGATTGTTTATATTGATCAGCAAATAAAAGATTTTCAGTCAGAGATTGGCGACAAAAATTATTTCTGGATATCAGAATGCACAAAACAATTGTTCGATATTATAAAGACAACCCAGAATTATTTTCCATGGGTTACAGACCCTAAATCCATCGAATGGATAAGGGAATATCCGGAAATTGATAGGGCAGAATCATTTTCCAACCACTATCATGAATCACATTTGATTGATGATCCTGTTCTTCTGTCATACCTTAATCAATCGATCAAACATACCTCTCAACAAATATTACACCTTGAGAATATTATATCTACCAGCAATGTCTTTGCCGAAGCTTCCTTTAAATTCCTATATGACAAAAATCGCGATCTTCTTTGTATCGGCTATAATTTAACCGAAAGAAAACTTGATCTAAATCATTATGATTTATTAGCGTCAGAAGCTCGATTAAGCAGCTATTATGCTATTGCCAAAGGGGACATCCCCTCATCATCCTGGTCCAAACTCGGGCGCCCTATATCAACAGATAATTATCATGCATGGCTTCTATCCTGGAGCGGGTCCATGTTCGAATATCTGATGCCTATTTTAGTTATGCCGGCTTATCCAAAAACCTTATTATCTGTATCTTATAAAAAGGCTATTGAAAAACAAATCGAACAAGGAAAAAGGAAAAAAACACCATGGGGTGTTTCTGAATCCTGCTATTATATCTTTGATGCATATAACAACTACCAATACCGTGCTTTTGGAACATCCGAACTTAAAATAAAAGAAAAAGACGATACCGAACATGTTATCGCCCCTTATGCAAGCGTCATGGCATGTATGATTAATCCTGATGAATCATATAAAAATATGCTGATATTGCAACAAAAGGGATATGCCGATCAATTCGGTTTTTATGAATCTGTTGATTATACCCCATCCAGACTTCCTCCTCATCAGAAAGAGTCTATTATCTATACGCACATGGCACATCATCAGGGCATGTCTTTTGCCGCGATGGTAAATGTTATCTGCGGCGGCATTATCCAAAAAAGATTTTTATCTATAACGATGTTTAAAGCGCATATCCTTTTCCTTCAAGAAAAAGAAAAGCTTTGTGTTCCTTCATATAAAAAACAATCTATTATCTCTTCGCATGAATCTTCTTCATCCCATAAAAATAAAGCGATACGTTTTCTATCTACGCCGTACCTCAAATCACCGGAAATACAACTTTTATCCAATGGAAAAATGCATGTTGGTATTACACATACTGGTGGGGGGTACGTAAAAGTTGATGAAACATATCTTTCCAGATGGCGACCCGATATCACCAAGAATAATTGGGGAACCTATTTTTATATTAAAGATATTGATTCTGATCACATATGGTCATCAACATATCAACCCACCTTAAAAGACCCGGATATATATGAAGTTTATCTATCAGAAGATAGTGTCCAATTTGTAAGATACGACTATGATATTGAAACCATACAAACTGTCTTTCTATCTCCTGATGACTTAACTGAAATCCGACATATCAATATAAAAAATCATAGCTCTTCCTATAGACGCATTGAAATTACGTCTTATTCAGAAGTTACATTATCAACGCTATCTGCTGACAGTGCGCATCCTGCATTTAGCAATCTTTTTATCGAAACAAATATTCAAAAAGATCATCAATCCATATTATTTTATCGTAGACCAAGAGAGTCAGAGCAGGATTATCCATACATGTATCATCAAATTATATCTGATGATATTGATCCTGATTTCTTGCAATACGAAACAAACCGTAATTATTTCATTGGTCGCGGGCATGACATGACCTATCCTGCGTCTATAGATTCGCCTCTTACATTCTCTGAAGGGGCTGTTTTAGACCCTATTGCCTCTATCCGCGCATATCTGGATATACCGCCTGGCGATGAAATAAACGTCTATTTC
The DNA here is from genome assembly GCA_964593915.1 of uncultured Pseudobdellovibrionaceae bacterium. Taxonomy (GTDB): domain Bacteria; phylum Pseudomonadota; class Alphaproteobacteria; order Micavibrionales; family Micavibrionaceae; genus CAZLPZ01. The sequence continues at coordinate 2,663 of CAZQLB010000083.1, read as the reverse complement.
TTAACCGGTGTTTGCAAAACAAAAGAGGAATGTATCAGGAAGACAGAGAAATATAACAGTGTATCTTATTTAAAAACACTGCCGCATCAAGCATGGCTTTTAAGTCAGGTTATGCTCAGACGTATGAATATCAGCGATACGGATGCCATTCAATATAGCCGAATGGCGATGCCCATTATTTACAAGAGAAGGCAAATCCGACAAGAAGCGATGTATAATCGGCCTTATAATGGAGCGCAAGATACTTTATGGTCTGCATCCATTTCCGGAGATTACCCTATTATTTTGGTTGATATTTATTCGATTGATGAGCTTTCATCTGTCCGTCAGCTTATACAAGCCCACACCTATTGGCGTTCAAAAGGTGTCATATCAGATTTAGTTATTATTGATAACGAAAGTACGGGCTACCGTCAAAATATCAGGGATTCGATATACGAGATTATGGCTTGTTATGCAGCCCATATCCCGATGGATACATCAGGCGGTATTTATATCAGATCTGGTAGTATTGTCCCAGATTTCATGAGACAAATATTAAACACAATTGCCGTCATTAAAATTGATAAAGATTCAGCGTCTCCTTTTATTATGCATGATCCGGAAACTTATCAACCTTCGATTGTTAAACAACTTCCTTCTAAAAAAATATTCTCATCTTTATTGAGCGCAAAAGATAATTCACTGCGGTTTTATAATGGAATTGGAGGTTTTTCCGAAAATGGTCGTGAATATATCATAACAATTTCCAAAAATAAAATTCCGCCCATGCCTTGGGTGAACGTTATTGCAAACGAACATATGGGGACTATTGTTTCAGATTCAGGACAATCGTATACATTTCATGGAAACGCACACGCCTATCGTATTACGCCATGGAATAACGACCCTCTTTCCAAGAGTACAGGCGAAGCCATTTATATAAAAGACCATAAAAGTAAAACTTATTGGTCGGCAACGCCAGGTCCTTCAGATACAGAGTCTACTTATATAATAAAACATGGGTTTGGATATTCCACTTTTGAAACAACGCAAAATGATATTCAATCTACTTTATCTGTTTATATATCTGATGATACATCTGTTAAGTACTATGTTTTGGATGTTCAGAATATGTCGATGTACAATAAATCTATATCTGTAATAGGATATATTGAATGGGTTTTAGGAACCTTGCGGGAACAAAATTATCAACATATAGAAACAATTATTGATCCAGAAACAGGCGCTATTATTGCCTATAATCCATTTCAAATGGACTATAAAAAAAGATATGCTTTCTTTGATTCAGATGGGCATCAAAAGAAATACATCTGCAGAAGAAGCGACTTTATCGGTTATAATGGCACACATACCGACCCTCAAGCATTAAGGGATGGTATTACAACCGCAGATTTTAATGACATTATAGATCCTTGTGCCGTCATTGATCTCACATTTGAATTATCCAATAATGAACATAAACAGGTGGTATTTAGGATTGGGTCTTTTGATTCATCTGAAGACGATATTTCATCTATACCCAAAGATCTTATTTCCTATATAAAAGAACAAAAAGGCGTGTCAAAGGCATATGACTCTTTCAGCACAGTTAAGAAAAAGTGGGAAGATACATTATCACCTATCGTTATTAAAACAGGCGATCTTGCATTTGATACAATTGCCAATGGATGGCTTACCTATCAAACATTATCCAGCCGTTTATTCGCAAAAAGCGGGTTCTATCAATCTGGCGGGGCGGTCGGTTTCCGTGATCAATTACAGGATACAATGGCACTTGTGCATATTGATCCGTTATATTTAAAAAATCAAATATTACTCTCGGCACGGCATCAGTTTATGAAAGGTGATGTTCTTCATTGGTGGCATCCCCATAACGAGCGTGGCGTCAGAACAAAATGTTCTGATGATTATCTATGGCTTCCATATGCACTTGCGCGCTATATTGAATATACAGCCGACTATTCTATCTTATCCGAACAGATACCTTATATTAAGGGCCCTGAATTAGCGGATCATGAAGAATCAAAATATGATTTCTATCCCTACACTGACGAAACAGAAACACTGTATGAGCATTGTAAAAAAGCCATATTATATGGATTTAAATACGGCACGCATGGCCTTCCTTTGATTGGAACATGTGATTGGAATGATGCCATGAGCAAGGTCGGGATGAATGGAAAAGGTGAAAGTGTATGGCTTGGCTTTTTTATGATCGATATCATTAATAAATTTACATCTCTGTCAGAATACCAGAACGATCATGATTTTATAAATCGATGCCGATCAGAGGTTGATGCATTATCTCAAAATTTAAATACTCATGGATGGGATGGTAACTGGTATAGACGCGCTTACTTCGATAATGGCGCCCCTCTAGGCTCTTCAATCAATACCGAGTGTAAAATTGATGTTTTATCTCAAAGCTGGGCTATTCTTTCAGGTGTTGCAGATACTGAAAGAATAAAACAGGTTTTAGATTCTGTTGAAAAATATCTAGTTGACAAAGACACAAAGATTATAAAACTTCTTACGCCACCTTTTCACATTTCAAATCCGGATCCAGGGTATATCAGATCATATGTTCCAGGCGTTCGTGAAAATGGGGGTCAATATACACACGCAGCAATCTGGCTTGCCATTGCATATACCTTTCTTGG
>CAZQLB010000082.1:5686-6591 GCA_964593915.1 uncultured Pseudobdellovibrionaceae bacterium | reverse complement strand
AATTTGTGTTATAAGTATAGATAAAACTAAAAATCAAAAATATCTTTTTGAAGAGTTAAAACCTCTTTTTTTACATATAAAAATTTTAATCATTGTTGAGAGTGTAAAAAATGATGTAAATAATCCTTATATGCTTGTTTGGAGAGTTGCCAATAATATTGATTCTAATAGAGATATTTTTATAGATGGACATACTATTGGAGTTGATGCAACAGATAAAAATAGTGAATTACGGAAAGTAATTGACTTTATTGTCCAATTTAAGTCCTCGTCACCAGAGGTTCAAAAACGTTTTTTAATGCTGGCGAGCTTGGATGAGGATGATGTAAAGGTTGTTTAATCTTTTCTTTAAATTCGGTCATTACACTGTGATACTCGATAACAAAGGGTAGGAATTTGTGATGACGTTTACTTTTGATCCCGCACTGGCTTTTTCCCGGAACCTGTCCTGGATTACAGAGGTTGAGGCAGAAATCCTGCGCGATAAACGTATAGCGATTGCGGGCTTGGGCGGCGTTGGTGGACATTACATCATGGCTCTGACCCGCTTGGGGGTTGGAAAATTTTCAATTGCTGATTTTGATGTTGTAGAACTGCCCAACTTTAATCGCCAGGCATGCGCAACGGTATCTCATCTGAATCGGCCGAAAATTGATGTCATTGCGGAAATGGCGCGTGACATTAACCCATGTCTGGATATACGTACGTTCCCGTCTGGAATTGATGACAGTAATATTGATGCGTTCCTGGACGATGTTGATCTGTATGTCGATGGTCTGGATTTCTTCGTTTTGGATGTGCGTGAAAAGATTTTCGCCCGCTGTGCACAAAAGGGAATTCCCGCTATGACAACCGGTCCTTTAGGAATGGGGGTTGCCCATGTCAATTTCTTGCCGGGGCAAGGA
>CAZQLB010000082.1:0-5676 GCA_964593915.1 uncultured Pseudobdellovibrionaceae bacterium | reverse complement strand
GGCAAGGAATGTCATTCAAAGACTATTTTGATTTTCAGGAAACAGATGATCCTGTCACCAAGAATTTGAAATTCCTGCTGGGTATCGCGCCCGGGCTTTTGCATGCGGGTTATATAGCCGAAGCATGGCGGACCAGTTTTGCCCAGCACGCTGTGCCATCAACACCAATGGGATGTTACATGTGTGCGGGGGTTGCAGGGACCGAAGCCTTAAAGGTTTTGCTGGGGCGTCCGGGGGTTAAGGCGGCGCCAACCGCCTATCATTACGATGCGTATCGCCAGCGGTATAAAAAATCATATCGCATTTTTGGTAATCGCAACCTGATCAATCGTCTTATTCTGAAAATCGCCAGAGCCCAGATGAAGGAACAAGACGATAGCTTTTCCCGCGTGACCGAAGAAGGTCGGGTTGTCGACCAAATTCTTGATTATGCCCGATGGGCCCCCAGCGGAGATAATACGCAGCCCTGGTATTTTAACCGTGTGAGCGAAGATGGTTTTGACGTTTATCTTGTGCGCCCAGATGTAGAGAGTGTTTTTGAACCCGGATATTTTGGTATTCTTACAGCTTTTGGCACATTGATTGAAAATATTCATATTGCGGCGACACATTTTGGGCGGCGTGTTCAAATCCATGAAGTGGAAGCTGGCGCCCAGAACTTAAAAGGGTATCATGTCACACTGATTCCAGATGAAGCGGTTCAGACAGATCCTTTGTTTACCGCTATTAAAACACGGTCTGTGGCCCGTTTCCCCTATACCAAAGAACAGCTGACGGACCTGGATATCGCGGCGCTTCAATCGTCCGTCGGACCTGGATATACCCTGATGTATACAGGTTATAAAAAGGGCGAATTCATTAAACTGTCCATGATGAACAGTTATATTCGCACTTTTACAGAAGAAAGCTATAAGGAACTTAAACGAACAGTCGCGTGGGGTAAAACATTCAGTAAAGATCAAATGCCATCAAAGGCATTGGGAATCAACCCGGCGGCACAGATAATTGCATCCCGTATTATGGGATCATGGCCCTTGTTCCGCTTTTTTAACCGGTACCTGATGGGATATTATACAACGGCTCTGGAAGTTGATATTTTACCGAATATTGTATGTGCAGGGCATGTTGCGATATCAGCCGACCGCGCGCCCGAAACGCCGGATGATTATATTGCGGCGGGCCGGGCAGTACAGCGTTTTTGGTTAACGGCGACACGGCTTGGGATCCGGCATCAACCCTGTATCACGCCGATTTCATTCTATAAACATGGTAAGGATCAGACCCCCTTTGCGCAGCAACCCGCTGTAGGAGGGTGGATCACGACGTTAAATGAACGTGTACAGGCTTTTTTAGGGGCAAAAGGAGACACGGCATTAGATCACTTGGTCTGGATGGGCCGTGTGGGCAAGGGCGGAAAAATGCCACGTGCGCGCTCCGTTCGCAAATCGGTTACTGAATTAACGACCTGATCTAACCCTCTTTACGGGAAATACCATACCTTTTTCTTGATCCGCATGACTGTTTATGGGATACAAGAATGTACAGGTTGCGGCGGCGGCATGTGCTGCGCATCTGTTTGTTTTATACCAGATTATTTCCCGATAAATGAGGTTTTTTGATGTCTACTTACCCCGTACGTGTCTATTATGATGATACCGATGCTGGCGGGGTGATGTACTATGCAAACTACCTGAAATATGCAGAACGGGCGCGGACCGAATGGCTGCGGCAGCTTGGATATACAAATCCGGGATTACGCACGGAATGCGGCATTCTGATCGTCGTCAAACGTGCCGAAATAGATTATAAAAAGACATCCACATTGGATGATTCGCTTTTGATTGAATCGGTTGTCACAGAAAGGGGCGCCACGTCATTGACGATGGACCAGACCTTTACCCGTGCGGGGGATGTGATTTGCACAGTCCGGGTTGTTCTGGTCTGTGTGTCGGATGCAACAATGCGTCCGGTCAGATGGCCTGATTTTCTGATAAAAGCGTTTGGTACAGATTTTTAATATTGGACATAAAGAAAGGGCTTCCCATGCCGGATATGACAGATACAGTACCGCTGGACCGCACGGTGGAGGGCGCGGCATTGGCCGCCACAAATATGGGGCATGACCTGTCGATGCTGGGCCTGTTCTTTCAGGCGGACATCATCGTCAAGCTGGTGATTTTAATGCTTCTGGCTTCGTCTGTGTGGTGCTGGGCCATTATTATCAATAAACGTCTGCTGCTGAATAAACTCAATCGGCGTGCAGATCGATTCGAGGATGCGTTTTGGTCCGGTGAGGCATTGGATAAACTGTATGCCCGTGTGCGTAAAAGCCCGGATGACCCGATGCTGGCAACATTTACAGCCGGTATGGACGAATGGCAGGCGGGCATTGCCGCCGGTATCCCCGCATCCGAAAGCGTGCAAGCATCACTCAAACAACGGGTGGAACGGGCGATGGTTGTCGCGATGAACCGCGAGATCCAGATATTGGAACGCGGCATGACATTCTTGGCTTCTGTTGGGTCAACGGCTGCTTTTATCGGATTGTTCGGGACGGTTTGGGGTATTATGCGCAGCTTTACAGCCATTGCGCACACGAATAATACGTCTTTGGCGGTTGTTGCCCCCGGTATTGCCGAGGCGCTGTTTGCGACCGCGATTGGCCTTGTAGCTGCGATACCCGCTGTTTTGGCCTATAATGTTTTTTCGACCGGTATTGGCCGTTATGCCGATCGGATGGAAGGATTTGTATCTGAATTTTTGACAATTGTCTCGCGTCACCTGGACCAAACGGATCTGGGCCGAAACAAGAAATCTCCTTCAGCCGCCGCATAAAAGATGGAGAAAAATAGAAGATGGGTATGAATGTTGGAACCAGTAATGGTCGGGGCAGGGGGCGCAGAGGGCGATCTGGATCCGCACGCCCTATGGCTGAAATTAACGTCACGCCACTTGTTGACGTGATGTTGGTTTTGCTGATTATTTTTATGGTGGCGGCTCCGCTTTTAACAGCGGGCGTGCCCGTTGATTTGCCAAAAGCGGATGCAAAGGCTATTCAGACCCAGGATGAGAAACCGATCGAACTTACCGTCAATGCGGATGGCCAGACTTTTATCGGCGATACCCAAGTATCAATGGATCGGCTCTTGGCGGTATTATCGGGGGTGACGCACGACGATCCCGAAAAGCGCATTTTTATCCGCGGCGATTATAAACTCAGTTACGGGCAAATCATGCGTGTGATCGGCATTTTGAATAAGGCCGGATATCGCAAGGTCGCGCTGATTACCGATTCTTCCTCAAGCGCACCATAACCAGATAAAGAGGAGGTTTTTGAACGTGAACGGTCCTGAACGCAAAAAAGGACAAGATGATAAGCCCGTGATCTATCCGCCGTTTAAAAAGGCGTTGATCGCGTCGGCTGTTTTTCACGTTGTTGTCATGATCCTTTTGGTTTTTGGGGTTCCCTTTATCAATTTTGAACGAAAAATTCCTGAACCCATTACAGTTGAACTGGCCAGCATGGCGGATTTATCTGATCCAGAAAAACCACCGGTGGTCGCGCCAAAAACTCCAGAACCCGAAAAACCAAAACCAGAACCAGAAAAGGCGACGGAAAAACTGCCGGAGAAGCCTGCGCCCAATCCAGATCCAAAGCCACCTGTTCCAAAACCCGAAAAACCACGTGATAAACCGCAGGAGGTCAAAAAGGATCCTCCCCCGCAGGATGAATTGACCCCTGATAAGAAACCAGAGGACAAGCCAAAAGAAAAAGAAAAACCAAAAGAAGATCCAAAAAAGACCCAGGAACAGCAAATGCAAAGTCTGCTGAAAAACCTGACCAAAGAAGCACCGCGCCCAAAAACAGATATATCGGATATCACCAAACGATTAACGGCCAATGCGCCGGTCAAAAGTGATCCGGTGGCAGGCCAATCATTAACACCTGGTGAACTGGATGCCCTGCGCCAACAACTTTCACAATGTTGGAATGTTTTTGCCGGTGCTGCAGATGCAGGGGATTTATCAGTGGATGTTCGTGTGATTGCCAATTCTGATCGCACGGTACAAGATGCTCGCATTGTGGACCAAAGTCGCTATAATTCGGATGATCGATTCAGAGCTGCGGCAGACAGCGCGCTTCGGGCAATACGGGATCCACGCTGTTCACCATTAAACGTTCCGCCAGAAAAATATGACCTCTGGCATGATATGATTATTAATTTCGACCCAAAGGATATGCTATGAAACACTTGATTATTTCGTTCTTTTGTTTTTTGGTGCTTCCCTTTTCCGCCCATGCGCAGACACGCGTGGATGTGACAAAGGGTGTGATGGAACCGATTCCCATCGCCATTACTGGATTCTCGGCCGCGGACATGGGGGTAGGTGATATCGCAAGTGGTATCCCGCAGGTTGTCACAGATAATCTATCCCGTACGGGTCTTTTCAGACCTTTGAATTCAGATGCCTTTCTTCAGGATGCAGCGTCGATCGCAAAGGATGGCCCTCGTTTTAACGAATGGCAAACAATCAATGCTCAGGCGTTGGTGACAGGCGTTGTAACAGCTGCCTCCGATGGAAAAACCCGGGTTGAATTTCGGCTTTACGATGTTCTGTCAGGTAAACAACTATCCGGTATGGCTTATATGACAACGCCGACCAACTGGCGCCGGATTGCACACATTATCTCGGACGAAATCTACAAACGTTTGACGGGCGAGGATGGGTATTTTGATTCACGGATCGTATATGTTGCCGAATCAGGTCCCCCGATAAAACGGGTAAAACGTCTGGCGATTATGGATCAGGATGGATACAACCAGCGGTTCTTGACCGATGGTGCGAACATGGTATTAACACCGCGTTTCTCGCCGACAGCTCCTGTAATTACCTATCTATCTTATGCGAATAATAAACCGCGGGTATATCTTTATAATATCAATACGGGCCGCCAGGAAGTTTTGGGCGATTTCCCGGGCATGACATTTGCGCCGCGTTTTTCGCCAGATGGATCAAAGGTGATTATGTCGCTCGCTAAAAACGGTAACACTGATGTCTATACCATGGACTTGCGTTCCCGTTCGGTGCAGCAATTGACGAATAACGCTGCGATTGATACCAGCGCGACGTACAGTCCTGATGGACAAAAGATCGTCTTTGAATCGGACCGCAGCGGGACCCAGCAGCTTTATGTTATGAACGCTGACGGATCAAATGCCACTCGGATCACGTTTGGGCAAGGGCGATATGCAAACCCGGTATGGTCACCGCGCGGGGACATGATTGCCTTTACCCGCATGTATCAAGGGCAATTTTATATTGGTGTGATTAAACCGGATGGATCTGGTGAACGCCTGATTACGACCGCCTATCATGTTGAGGGACCGACATGGGCACCAAATGGCCGCGTTTTGGCGTATTTCAAGGAGCAGCCCATGGGGTCCGGTGGCACAGCGGGGCGCAGTTCAAAAACATATGTGATTGATGTGACGGGATATCATGAACGGCTGATGCGCACATCAACCGATGCATCTGACCCGGCATGGAGCCCGATGAATCAATAAGATATAAATAAGAATAAGGAAACGCCCGCCTGTTCTGTATCTATTTGTAAAATGAGATAGAAAACCGCCTGTTATTCAAATAGGCGGTTTTTTTATGATTGTATGGGAT
>CAZQLB010000081.1:0-6654 GCA_964593915.1 uncultured Pseudobdellovibrionaceae bacterium | reverse complement strand
GATATAGCCATATTTGATGGTGAAACGCAAGGAAAAAGCGATTCGTTTTTTATTTACATAATATTAAAAAAGAGAGTGTGTTGGAAATAAGGGGATTAGAACCCAGGGGATGGCGCGGCGCCCATTAATATCGCCTGCTGCGCCGGTTTGGGGGCATGATTACCTACGGCGCGCATTAATTTGCCTTCATCAAGTCCTGTTTCTCCGAGTGTTGCCCCGCCTTTGGCCATTTTTTCGCGTTGGTCAGGGGATGCGTTATGCCAAACCCCGTCCGGGACAACGATGGGATCTTGTGCATTCATGCTGGGTTTCGTCGCCATATCGCCGATTTGGGCCGCCTTTTGATGCGTGTCTTTTAATGCTTTGGCGGCATTTTGATGATGGGATGCTGGTAAGGTTCCAATATTTTGCGCGGCTTTTACCTCGGCGGAAGTATATCTTGCAAAAGAGAGGGTTTCGGGTTTGGCCCGTTTGGCTTGGGCCTGGCCGCGGACAACATCGGATTCCGCCGCAAAAGAGGTATAGGTTCCGCCCGTAGGGGGTGTTTTAGATGTCCCGGCTTTTGGGCCTGCTCCTGCTGGGGGGGAATTCTTGGATAAAGCTGGGTTTTTATGACCCGTGACTTCCCGGTTCAGGGCGGAGACACCGTGCATAACATCTTGTGCCAATAATCCGGCACCAATTGCGAGCCCGGCGGCCGGGTTTACAGCTGTCGCTGCCGCTGCTGCCAGATATCCCAATCCCTGTCCCCCTGCAAATCGCGCAAAGGCACTGGCGCCAGATGCATGTCCGTGACCAGATTGATGTATCGGAGAGGTAATCTTTGTCAAAAGTTCCTGGCTGCGTGCCAAGGAATCCAGATCCTGATTTGTGACCGGTTTTTGGCCAGATGTAGGAATTTTTGCCGCAACCGCAGCCGCCCGCATGCCCTGTTCATAGGCGCGACGCTGATCAAGCTGCTGTGCAAATGATGTCAATGAAACCGCCCTATCACTCATTAAACCGTTGTTTTAAGCAATTCTTATGACCACCTCTATGGGTGATTTTCATACCCTACCTTCCATTGTAGCAGAAAATCAAAATAGTTTGCCATAAATTATATTTACTTTATCGAAAAAAAGGATTACTGCTCATTTTATTATGTTAATGCTTTTTTAGTGATAGTATCACATTTTTTCAGGAGCTTTTAGGAATGCAATCTGGGCAAGGTAATGATCCGATGAATGAGGTTAGAATATCTAACGAATTTGAGCATAATGTTAACTTGCTCCTACGTCTTTGTCTTTTACTTAAAAATAAGAATCCGGATGATTATGCTCAGTTTTTTTCAGATCATCAAAATCATTTTGGTTTAATGATTGATCCAAAATTGTATCAGGTTCTATCTCATATGTTGGGTATTGCAGTGTGTGAACCGGAAGGAAATATTTTTTGGAAAAATATCTTTGATCAATTATCCCCTAAATGTGTTTTGGTTATTTTAACAACGAAAGATCGGAATGGTACTTTACCATTGTCTAATGCTGTTCTTCATAAAGCTGAAAGTATATTTAAAATTGCTTTAGATAAATTAGATGAAAACAGTATACATACTGTTTTAACAACCATGGATGAACATGGGCGCCTAGCTCTTCCTATTCTTGGTTATAAAATGGATATAACGTATATTCGTCTTTTGTCCGATCGATTGCATGATTCTCCTGTTCTTCTTTCTTCTCTTCTTTTAAAGATGGATGGTTGGAATCGAAGTGTCATGTCGGTTGCTTCTGAAGAGATTCGTCAGGAAATATTAAAGATGATTTCTGCTGATGCCCAGAATATGGTTCGAAAAGAAATGAATGCAAATAATACAACACGTATTGATCAGTCCGCTTCAATTTCTCCTTAATATATTTTGTCCAGATATGATGATTTCTTAGGCATATTTATTAAGCGGCCTTTGGTTCATCCAGGTAGCGTAGGCGCCGGAAGGTGAGGGCCTCGGCCACATGGGGGGTGCAAAGGATATCGGGGGCACCGTCCAGGTCCGCAATCGTGCGCGCTGTGCGCAGCAACCGGAAATATCCTCTGGCGGATAAATTAAAACGGCTCGCCGCTTTTTCCATTAAGATTTGGGCCTCAGGCGTCATTTTGGTGACGGCCTCCAGTGCGGGGCCGGATAGATGGGCGTTTAACCCTGTTTCAGGGCGTCCGTCTGGCAGGGATTGGGCGCGTTCATTTTGGATTGCGCGCGCACGGGTTACCCTGTCACGTATAACGGATGACGGAACGCCTGTTGGAAGAGTTGTTAAATCCCCAACCGACAAGGCCGGAACGTCGATTTGCATGTCAATGCGGTCCAAAAGGGGACCGGATAACTTGTTTTGGTAATCCACACCGCAGCGCGGCGCCCGTGTGCATTCCTGGGACGGATCGCCAAGGTATCCGCACCGGCACGGGTTCATGGCCGCGATCAGCTGAAACCGTGCTGGAAAAACGGCGTGCGTATTCACGCGGGCAATCAACGCCTCGCCTGTTTCAAGGGGTTGGCGCAGCGCCTCAAGCGTGCCGGATGTAAATTCCGGCAGTTCATCCAGGAATAAAACTCCGTGATGGGCCAGTGAAATTTCCCCCGGTTTGACGCGGTGTCCACCGCCGATGATGGCGGGTGTTGATGCCGAATGGTGGGGATCGCGGTAGGGCCTGGTCCGGATCAATCCGCCTTCGGGCAAGGTGCCGGCAAGGGAATGGATCATGGAGACTTCTAATGCTTCTTGTGGGCTGAGTTCTGGTAAAATAGATGGTAGTGCGGCGGCCATCATGGATTTTCCTGCCCCTGGCGGGCCAATCATCAGCAGGTTATGGCCCCCTGCCGCCGCAATTTCCAGTGCGCGTTTGGCTGTTTCTTGGCCCCTGATGTGCATCATATCAGGCCCTTGAGACAGGGGGGCCGTTGCAACGCGTGCTTCGGGCCTTGATAGGATATGTTGTCCTTTAAAGTGATTGACAAGGTATAGTAAATTGGACGGCGCTAAAATTGGTAAATTTCCAGCCCAGGCAGCCTCTCCTCCGCATGCGTTCGGACAAATGATTCCCTGACCTTTTTCGGCGGCGTGAAGGGCGGCGGGTAAAACACCCGTGACGGACCGGATTCCCGCATCGAGGCCCAGTTCACCAAGGGCCACATATTCCGTCATTTCAGACCCGGGTAAAATGCCCATTGCAACCAGTATAGCCAAGGCGATGGGCAGATCAAAATGGGATCCTTCTTTTACGACATCGGCTGGGGCAAGGTTAATGGTGATGCGTTTGGCTGGCATGGCGATCCCCATGGCGTGAAGGGCACCCCGCACCCGTTCCCGGCTTTCAGCGACAGCCTTATCGGGCAGACCAACAATGTGAACAGCCGGTAAACCAGAGAGGAGTTGAACCTGTACATCAATGTCCCGTACATCCAATCCTTGAAATGCAATGGTATGAATAGTCGCAACCATAGATAGAGACCTCTCTTTTTAAGTACATTTGTTCACGTTTTACCCCATTTTTATCCAAAATGCACGTAAAAAAGTGTGTTTTCTTAACAATTCTGTAAACATTCGGCTGTATGTCTTATGAATAGGATCCATACAAAGGATGAAATGGGATGACCCCCTTAACAGACCAGACCCTGGCCCGCCTTTATGCCCACCTTGAAGTTCCGGTGGCGGTACAGGATCTTTTGTCTTCTGATTTACCCATGGATCATGATGCGGCTTTGGCGCTTCAGGATTTGGTCGGATCCCAAACGCCCGATCGCGCGTTATTGGGGCTTGCGATTGCCTCTATTATTCTTCACAGCCGTATGCGGGATAAAGGGTTACGTGTGGCCGAAGTTTTGGCTCTGTCAGCAGAAATGATGGTGCAGGATTATGCCCCTGCTTATTTATCTCAGCAGATCAAGGCTCCGGGAACGACCTTGTTTGATGGAGATGATCCCGATTTATATTTGACGGTATCGGAAGATTTGGAAAGTTTATCGGATCTTTTAGAGGTTGTGGGCCAGGTATTACCGGATGACGTCTCACTTTTTAAAGATATGGCGCGTATTTTATCCGCTCAAGCAGGTGCGCAAGCCCTGATGGCGCAAGCTGTTTTGGATGCCTTGGGTCTTGGGGATGTAGATGATGGCAGCGATGATTTTACGTCCCGTGATGAAGCGCGCTATATCATTCTGTCGTCGTCTTTGCAAAATGAGGAAAAAAACGCATCCGACAACGTTTTGCCTTTTCCGCGCCGTTCATAAAGAATGTTTCAGTATCCTCGGTCATTCAGCCGTTCATGCGTAAATAACCCTGGATTAGATATTCCAACCCATATATTTTGATCACGCCACCATTTGCTGCGGTTCAGTTCCGTTTCGATTGTCGGGAACCCGTTGACCAATCGGCCCTTTATATGCGCTTTTGCGGCCGGGATGATTGTTTCAAGAAAGTAGCGACGGTTGATCAAAAATACGTTATTCGCCCAGTTGATTGCGTTGGATGATACAAGAAAATCGCCCTGATCTGTTTGTTTAATATCTTTTGGAAAGCGTTTTTCCGGATCTGTGTAGATATAAGGACTAAACCCTGAAAGTCGTCTGGCTTTTACGGGTCTTAGGAAACGTCGTATGCCGGCAAGAAAGCGTGTTTGGAGGCTTGCCCCTACTTGGGGGTGATAGCGCATATGTTTTGAGAGATAGAATTTCTGTCCAGGAAAAGTTAAATGCCGAAAGCGATATACATGTGCGGATCCATCCAGCATTTCTTTCATCGCATTTCTTAATGCAGTACGTGCGGCATCATGCGATACAATCAAGAGAAAATCATTTTCGGCCAGCATCACGTAATCGGATGTCATGGCGTGGGCCATGGCTTCAAACCCGCCCATAATCCCCAGGTTTTGTGTTGTTCCTTTTATGGTGAGATTAAATTCAGATCCGATGGCACGGCCTTGGTCAGAACATTCGGGCAAAAATAAAAGCGTTTCATCGAACAGGTCAAAAAACCGTTCCTGCTGATAGGACATGAGGGTTGTGCGTAGGCTGTCATAGCCGTGCCAGGATAAAATACCCAAGCCTAAGGTCACGGATGTATTGTTTGGAAGATCAAGGCGCATAGCAAAAAGGGATAGGTTCGACAAGAAGTTGAATAAAAATTATGTCCAAAATTAGGATTTCGTCAATCATTTTACGATTTAATATGAGGTAGGCATGTGTTTTTTACGGCAAGGACCCTGTTAAACGACATAAAATTACGATTGATAGTGTATTTTGGGGATTTTTGATGATGCGCTCTGGCGTAACAGTGATGATAAATGAAAACGCTCCTTCTGATTCTCGTCCGGGGATTTTGAGGCTTTTGAAAGCCTATCTGACGACGAATCGTATCGGAGATATTCTGGTCTTGGAAGGAAAATTAGAACCAGAGGTTTTAGAACAGGCTCTTTTGCAATCAAGAAATGAACACCGCCGGGTGGGCGAGGTTTTGGTTGAGACGCAAGCTATTCGCCGTTTCGATCTGTATAGTGCCTTGACAAAGCAGCTTGGGGTTCGGACCATTGTATGGACGGTCGCGTTTATGGCGTCTGTTGCCACGTTCTCTCCTCGTGTGACGCGGGCGGACGAACGGTCCGGATATGAAATGGCACAATCTGCCCTTTATCGGACGGCTGAAAAACCCATTCGGGCTTATCCGGCTTTGTTTGGTTCTTCTGAACGTAAATCAAATGATTTGTCCGCGTTTACAAAATGGACGGCGATGTTTGTTCGGTATAATGGTGAACTGGATCGGTCGGCTTCTGCACGTATACAGCTTGCTGGTTTTTCGCAAGGTGCTGGACTGGGCCTCCAGAACACCTCATTGATCGATCTTGCAACGCAGGTGGATCATTTGGTCAATAAAATCCCATATATCGATGATAAATCAAATTGGGGTAAATCAGATTATTGGGCAACACCTGTTGAATTTTTGAAAAACGGAGGTGACTGCGAAGATTTTGCGATTACCAAGTATATTATGTTGAAGTCACTTGGTGTATCCGAAGAGCGGCTGCGGATTGCCGTGGTTCATGACATGGTGAAAAATATACCGCATGCGGTCTTGATCGTCTATACAGATGATGGGGCGATGGTTTTGGATAATCAGTCTAAGACAACACGCTTTGCAAAAGATGTGACGCATTATAAACCCATTTTCTCGATTAATGCGCAATCCTGGTGGCTGCATACTAAACGGGCGAATGTTCAGGTGGCCTCGGCATCACGCTAGAGATTGGTTCAACTGTTCTTTTTCAGGGTTTGAAATATTCTTCTGCTATATATATGAAGAATCATTCCAGAGATCAGGTTTCCAACCAGAAGTCCTGTAAACAGGCCATTCCATCCTCCTATCATATGGCCGATATAGGCGCATGCGATAACACCCAATCCATATCGCACAATAGATATGATGGCAGAATAGCGCGGTTGCCCCATTGCATTCCAGGCGGTTGACCATCCAATGGCAATATTCGCAATCCCGGATGATAATCCAATAGTCATGAAATAAGTTCGTGTGATATGGATTGTTTCTGTGTCTTTCGTGAACAGCTGTGCAACCTGGTCACCAAGTCCCATCAATAAGGCACCTGTCATAAATGACCAAGCAAGGCAAAAAG
>CAZQLB010000080.1:0-6826 GCA_964593915.1 uncultured Pseudobdellovibrionaceae bacterium | reverse complement strand
TTCGGTATGCAATTGCCACCGGGCGGGCGGAACGAGACCCCTCCCCTGATTTACGAGGGGCTTTAAAGCCGGTTAAAAAAGGCCATTATGCGGCTTTAGATTCCAAAGCATTGCCGAAATTTATTCAAGATCTAAACCGAAACGATGCCCGTCTATATCCGCAAACGATTCGCGTCATGAAATTGATGATGTTGACGTTTGTGCGCACCAGTGAATTGATTGAATCAAAATGGGAAGAAATCGATTTCGAGAATAAACAATGGGTGATTCCGGGGGCCCGTATGAAAATGGGGCATGACCATATCGTGCCATTGTCGGATCAGGCGTTATCGTTATTCAGGGAACAAAAAGAGGTGACAGGACAATGGGAATGGGTTTTTCCAAACCAAGTTCGGCCCAAAAAACCCATGTCGAATAATACAATTTTGATGGCCTTGAACCGGATGGGATATAAAGGAATGCATACAGGGCACGGGTTCAGGGCTTTGGCCATGTCCACGATTAAAGAAAATCTTGGGTATCGTCACGAAGTGGTCGATCGCCAATTGGCGCACGGTCACAAAGATAAAATTGCAGCGGCCTATGACAGGGCCCAATTCTTGCCCGAACGGAAAAAGATGATGCAGGAATGGGCGGATTATTTGGATGCTATTGCAAGTGGTGGGAAGGTTATTGCTGGTCATTTCAAGAGGAAGGCCAACTAGATGGCTAAAGATGATGAACTTTTTAAGTCAGAAATCAGTCCAGCATCTTGGGTTATGCCGCAACAAGCTGCGATGGCTAGGCATGTTTACTCGGAAGCTTTAAATGAATGGAGAAAAATCGAGCGTGGCCAGAAAAAATCACGACCTGACATTGTTCCATATCAGGTCAGAATGAGAGGAATAGAGAAATTAGTAACCGATACCACATTTAAAAAGTTTTGGGAGCAAGCAGGCGAGTATTGGGTAATAAATACTATTGGAGGTCTATACCTACATTATTTTGGTCCAGACGATCAAAATATGCAGCCTCTGTTACCAGCTATTACCCAGAAAGAACGAGATAATCGTTTAGATGAAGCAGCGAGTTTCTTAAAATCTTTCTGTTTACGTGTGTCTTCTGATCCTAGCGTCGAAACTTGTTTCCAAGTAGCATTTCGTGAAGCACTGAAGGCTGGGTCTTTCGAAGCATCAAATCCTCATAATATTGGAGCATTCTTCAATAAACTATATGAAAGCCTAGCAGATAAGAGTGAAAGTGGATGCCGTCATATTAAAACCCATCGATCATACCCAGGGAATAGTGGAAAAGCGAATTCAGCTGAAAAATGCCGGTTTATGTTGGATGTTGCGAATTTGGTCATGCATATATATGGCCGTTATAATTATGCATTGACAGAAAGAATTTTGAATGCGATTCGACCTGATATAGGTCCATTTACCCAAGATAGTATTCGAAAATTCATGAAAAATCGTCAAGAACCGTATCCATTTAAAGATTCTTAGGGGGCAATGGTTCCGGCTTTGCCATTTTGGAGATTGTTGGAGGCGATTTATCCTGATCAATCATGTTTCAATATCCATGTGTCCACCCAAGCACATAGGAGTTTTGAACATGACACAAATTTCACTATCGATCGAAGAGGCCCGTACCGCAACCGGTATTGGCCGAACCAAACTATATGCCGCAATTAATTCAGGTCAGCTGAAGGCAAGAAAATTCGGCAAGCGCACGATCATCCTACGGGATGACCTGAATACCTTTTTGTCGAACCTGGATAATTATCCGGCAGCGGCGAAAGGGGCATGATCGTGACTCACCAAATAAAAAACCCCGCTGCGAACGGGGTCTATAAGCAAGGGCTTAATATTAAGAATTCTACATCGAAACGCCGCCAAAAACAACATGATTTCCGTGAAGTGAACCAATTGGCGTTATCGTCATTGCCTACATTACTGGCCCGCTGGTTACCAGGTGGCAAAATGGTGGGTGGTGAATATTCCGCCCGGAATCCAAAAAGAGCTGACCGTCACGTTGGCTCATTTCGTATCAATGTACGGACCGGTCGCTGGGCTGATTTTGCGACAGGCGATAAAGGTGGTGATGTTATCTCTTTGGCTGCCTATCTCTTTGACCTGACCCAAGGTCAGGCAAAAAACCGACTGGCAGATATGCTGGAGGTACGCCATGTTAAATGAACCCTTTGAACCACTTACATCCGAAGAACGTGCAGAGCAATCATTTAACCAAAAATGTGAGAAAGATATTGGGGAAGCGATTATCCCCGTTCCTGACAATGTGCCGCTGGATATACCCAAACATTACCAATTAGGGGTTCCTGCCTTCTTCTGGGACTACCGTGATCCAAACGGTAGGTTGATCATGCGCAATTGTCGGTTTATTGATGCTGCCGGGGAAAAACAAGATCGACCATTAACCTATCGCCAATTTAAAAGTGGTGGCCGACGTTGGTCCTGGGCGAGTGTTGATACACCGCGCCCTCTGTACGGCCTAGATCGTTTAGCAAAGCGTCCGGATGCCCCAGTTATTCTTTGCGAGGGTGAAAAATCAACGGATGCCGCAACACAAATTTTCCCAGACTATGTTGCGGTTACAAGTCCAAACGGTGCTAAATCAGCAGGTCTAGCCGACTGGGGGCCATTGAGTGGGCGTAAAGTTATAATCTGGCCCGATCATGATTATGAAGGGCTAGACTATGCCCATGATGCTGCCCAATTTATCCTGAAGGCAGGGGCAGTCTCTGTGGCTATTGTCAATGTACCTGATCATTTCCCAGAAAAATGGGATGTAGCAGATAAGCTTCCGCCTAAAATTACGTGTAATAATCTTTTACAGCTCATAAACGAAGCTTCGCCTTTTCAGTTACCGCTTCAGTCACAGCAACCAAAAAACTTTGAATGCCGGAAGGATGGCGTTTATAAGCTCAAGATAAAGGAAGATGATAGCGATGATGATGCTCCGCCTAAATGGATAAAGATATGCGGGCCTCTTGAAGTCTTGGCAGCCACCAGTAATGACGACTCGGAAGAGTGGGGGCGTCTTGTTAAGGTCACGAACCGTGATGGCGTCGAACACATCCGAGCCATATCAATGGAGCTTTTTGCATCACCTGATGGCAAAGATTTACGTAGTTTTTTGTTTAATCTGGGGCTCGAGTTAGAATCTCCCGACAAATTTACGCGTGATGCCTTGTACGAATATTTATGCAAAGCATCATCAACCCAACGCGCGTTATGTGTGCCCAGAATTGGGTGGCACGATGATGTTTTTGTTCTGCCGGATCAAACGATTGGCAAGACCAATAAGCTTGTCGTCCTCCAAACCGCATCTGGGTATGACAATAATTATAAAGTCCACGGAACGATCGAGGGGTGGAAATCACAAATCGCCCAATATGGTGTCGGGAATAGCCGTCTTGCCTTTGCCTTGTCGACGGCTTTTGCGGCACCGCTGGTTGGGTTGGTCAAAGCCGAGAGTGGTGGTATCCATTTTCGCGGGCAGTCTAGTATAGGAAAATCCAGTATCCTTCATGCTGCAGGGTCTGTGTGGGGCGGAAACCGAAACTCAAGTCTAGGGTATTTACAACAATGGCGCGCGACAGATAATGGCCTCGAGGGCGTATGTTCAGCCCACAGTGACTCTCTGTTATGTTTAGATGAGCTTTCCCAAGTCGACCCAAAGGCCGCTGGGAATACCGCCTATATGATTGCAAACGGGGCCGGTAAATCACGGGCCAAAAAAACGGGTGAGTGGCGTAAACCACCAACATGGCGCATTCTGTTTCTGTCGAATGGTGAAATTAGTCTTTCCGATAAGATCGCCGAAGATGGTAGCGGGCGCAAACTTGCGGCGGGTCAGCACGTACGTGTGATTGACCTGGCGGCTGATCCAGGTGCTGGGTTGGGACTATATGAAACATTACATGATTTTGAGAGCCCAGCGGCACTATCAGATCATCTTAAAAGTGCAGCCAAGAATCATTACGGTCATGCGGCGCGGCTATTCTTGAATTTGATTACTGAAGATCTTGAAAAGACGATTTCGGCTGTCAATGGTTACATTAATGAGTTTGTGAAGAAAAACTGTCCCCCTGGTGCAGATGGGCAGATACACCGTATGGCCCAGAGATTTGGATTAATTGCAGCCGGGGGTGAGTTAGCAACGGCACAGGGTGTTTTACCTTGGGCACCAGGAGAGGCCACGAAAGCCGCGCTGATTTGTTTCAGGTCAACCTTAGAGTCTCGCGGGGGAACAGAACCCGCAGAAGTACGTGATGTTTTATCGCAAGTTAGAAAGTTTGTTGAACTTCATGGAGAGAGCCGATTCTCAAAATGGACAACAGAACTACCGTTAGATGATCGTCCGATTATCAATCGTGTTGGCTTTAAGCGATATATAAAAAATGATGTTCATTATTACTTCACCCCCGAAGCATGGCGGCAGGAAGTTTGTAAAGGTTTTGATCTGGGGTTCGTAAATAAGACTTTAGCAGACAAAAAAATACTCCTGCCCCGGCCGGATGGAAAGTTGCAGCGTACAGAGCGCCTTCCCGGATACGAGAAACCAACATCTTGTTACGTTATTTCACAAACAGCCTTGTTTGAAGGAGGAGGGAAAAATCATGACAGCATTAGTGAATTCTGAAATCGATTGGTTTGCGGCCTTTCGCAATAAAGATGGCCAAAAGTTATCTGAAGGTGAGGCAACACGGGCAACAGAGGCAACAAAGCATGAAAATAATAGACATTATAGAGTTATTGAGGGAGTCGAGTCTGTTGCCCAAAATTATAACGTGACGGCAACAGGGACAACAAAAGTTGATTCAGGGATAAATGTTGCCTCTGTTGCCAGAGAGGATGTGGATCAGGCAACAGTAATGAAGCTAATTAAAAATAATAAAAATAAGGACTTTCATGAAGATATTGCCTGCGTTGCCTCTGTTGCCCATGAACGGTATGACGTGGCTACATTTATAAAGAGAATCGAAGAGCGAGCGGAAATTTTGGAGTATGTCGGAATGGTAAATCACTTCGAATCTATCGCGCAGGCCTATGAAGAACAACGAAATGATTGGTATGAAAGGAACAGCAATGACCCAAATAACTGAAAATACAGTCTCCAATACAGATATATCCAAACCGTGGTTGTTCCAACCGGGGCAATCGGGCAATCCTCTGGGTAAGCCCGTGGGAACCAAACATCGGGCAACGATTGCGGCACAAACCTTATTGGACGGCGAGGTTGAAGCCCTAACGCGCAAGGCTATTGATCTAGCCCTAAGTGGTGATATTGGAGCATTGAAATTATGCCTCGACCGGATTATCCCCGCGTTAAAACCGCAGGCCCAGGCGGTCATGTTGGACCAACCCTTACCCAACAGCCTGACCGAAACCGCCCGCGCGTTTATGAACGCGGCGGCGAAAGGACAGATCTCGCCCAATATCGCGGCGCAGTTGGTATCGGCGGTGGCCAGCATCGCGCGTGTGGAGGAATTGGAAGATATCAAACACCGATTGGAAGGGCTGGAACGCGCCCTGAAAGGAAGCAAGAAATGAACTTGAAATCATTTTTATACGATACCCTAACCCCCATGCAACGGGTCATTGCGACGATTGAGGCCGAGGTACGGGATGATATGACCGAAGTTGAACGCTTGGTGAGATCATGTCCCAAGAAAAATTATACGATGAATGAAGCGGCCTATACCGACAGGTTAAGCACATTGATGATCATGGCGTTGGCCGTTGAATGTGATATTCGAGGAAATTTGATTTGTTTTTGGATTGCAGTGACCGTGGATCAGTATGATTGTGCTCAACTATGTTTACAAAGCATCGCAGATCTTCAGGCCGCATGGCATCAGACATTGAATGACCTTGGGATCGATCCAGAAACGATGGCTAAAGCTGGGCCACCCCGACATGGGGCGATTGAGTTTTTGTCTGATCTGATGCCGGAGCCGAACATGGACAATGTTCGGATTTTCAGTCAAGAGATGCAGAAATTTATAAATGCTGTATAAGGGATTGGATATGTGCCAAATTTAAAACCCATGTTCACGATCATAATCTTGTTTGCTTTTGAGTCTATCGAATACGCTTAAATCAGGCTCATGTTTTTGTTGTGATATACATTTAACCTGTCCTAAATCAACATTACAGGTTGTTTCAATTGGACGGCTGGTATTTTGTTGTTGGATTAAGGTTTGGTTTTGTAAGTTTTGGATTTGTACTAATCTTTGTTGCTGTTGGATGTTGTTAATAAATGCAACACAATCTAAACCTCTTTTCTTTACTTCATCATCATATGCCCTGATAAAAGCTGGATGGCCTGATCTGTGAAGCCAAACACTGCATACGGTAGTCGCTGGTGCATTTGTAGCAAACTTCTGCGTATTCTTGGTGATTAAGTCGTCGCAGTCATATTTTTTCTTGTAAGCTGCCTCATTGAAGAAATACCAATACTGTTGACCGTAGTAAACTTGTATATCTGAGCAAAGTTTATCCTTTGATAATGAAAATGCATATGATTTATATCCTTCATTTATAATTGATGAATTACCAGAAATGCATTCATTTAACCAGTTCTCATCTCTTTTTTGTTCTCTTGCAAATAAATTACAGTCATTTACTAAACTTGGATTCAGAAGTGTAGCACAGCCACTTAATACAAAAGTCATAAAAGAAAATAATATTGTTTTGTAAGGTACCATTTTAAAACCTCTAAAAAAATCACCAGAGATGTCCTCTCTGGTGACCGGAAGTAATAAAGCCGCAATAACACGACCGCGACGGCCTTTAAGCCGAGGCTTTGGACATACGCC
>CAZQLB010000079.1:5339-6977 GCA_964593915.1 uncultured Pseudobdellovibrionaceae bacterium | reverse complement strand
TCATAAGCCTCCGACTCTTTAACATTAATATCACGGAAGGGTAACATACCAATAATAACCCTCCGCTGATTTGATGGAACTCCTGATACGGGCTGGACAGATGTATCAAGACGCGCAGATTCCTGACTACAAATCCCTTGTGTAGAACCAGAAGCAATAGAAATAGTATCGCATGATCCATTTGATATATCCGTCAACTGCGCGCGAACAGATGCAGCAGCTGAATCAGTCATGGTTAAAGTCCGACTAAATGGTATCAACGCACGTCCATATGTATCAGACGATGCTGCATTACCTGTATAGTCTGGTCGCGGCTCAAAGAGACCTGCGGGGAGAGGATAGAAATTATTGAATTTTTTAAAGTCGACAAGTTTTTGATAAGCTTGTTCAACACGCTCTTTTGTAAGAGTGATTTTCCGTTGTTTTTCATACAGGGAATACCAGTAAATAAGAGGGGTCAAAATAAGCGATATAATAATCATGACCATCATGATTTCGATAAGTGTAAAGCCGGATTGACACGCTCTACTCAATCTATTTTCTAAAATCTTCATAATGGTACCTCGCTTTAAATCCAAACTTTTTATTTCTAACTTTAGTCCCAATTTTCATTCCGGCCGTTATCAGAAGCATTACCCGTTGTGCACATAATATTTCCGTTACTATAAACTCCTCGTATCACCTCATTTGATCCGCACTGAGGAGGCGATCCTGTCGCCGGAGGGCTGACTTTAAACCTTTCACAAACAACCTGAAAATTTTTGGTTGTGGGATTTATAGAAATACTTTTTATATATTGTTTCTGATTTTCAATCGGAGAAGTTGTTGTATTATCGCAGGTTATTTTATAAAAAGATAATGGGTTAACACATTTGATCTCAGAAGAATCTAAAATACCATTCCCATCTTCATCAATAATCCCATCATTATCAGAATCATCCCCTGTACATATAAGCCCTGTTGCTGAATCAGAAACAGTTGTCGTTATATCTGTAGCTATTGTTTGAAGACCCATTACAAGCGCGCGATCTACACGCAAATCTCCACCACTTGAAATGTTACTACCAACCAAATCCAAAACCTCTGTCGGGCTTGATACACCTATCCCAATTTTATTATTGGGTGCACTCGTTAAACTGACGCGCGCGCTATCACTTTCACCTAATTTTGCCCATAAACTTTTCTCATAAAATCTATTTGAGAAAACATAATCATTATAACTATCATGCAGGACATATGCACTCCCGCCAAAACTTATTGCTCTTGAATTATCTGTTTTACGGATAAGGCCACTCACAATTGGATTAGTTGATTGAGATCCAATATTACAATTTGGATTTTCCAATTCTGAAACACTTGAATCAGGACATGGTTTAGTAATAATACCATTACGATTAACGGCTCCCCCCATATCACTTCCATGAGAGATCAATGTGTAATGGGCGTTTTTATCAATTCCATCTGTAGGATATTTGTTCTCATCTACAACAGATACCGTCCCGTTCAAAGGATTAAAAGTTGACGTGTTCGTCAATCCTTTTGTGACAAGATACGTTAATCGCCCGCCCCATGGATCAAGAAAATCATTTATAATCGGTTCATCAGTAGGGATTAAATCTTTGAGATATACGCGTACAT
>CAZQLB010000079.1:0-5329 GCA_964593915.1 uncultured Pseudobdellovibrionaceae bacterium | reverse complement strand
CACGTATACTCTGGCAAGACGCCATACATCACATCATTATTCGAATTTCCAGAAGGCCAAGCATTACGGGCACCATTAACAGTTGGGGCAGAGCAATCATACCCAACTCCAGAACCTGTTCTAGCCTCTCCCCCATCCCCAAACGCTGTGGGGTTGGCAGGTGTAGGTCTAAGCGCTGGACATGGATAGCGAAAATAGCGTTCAGCATATGTTTTCATCACATACTGTGCAATTTTTTCTAATCTCGCTAACTTTTCACGACGATAGTTTTCCATGTAGATTTGCGCAGCAAAAAGCAAAGGGACTAAAATAAGCCCACTGATAACAAGAACAATTGAAAGTTCAATAAGGGAAAGCCCTTTTTGATTTGAGGTATTGTTCTTCTCAAGACGCATCCACATAAACCGTTCCTTTAATTACATTTCAATGTTACAGCACCAGTCGATGAATTGACCAAAATTTTCTTAGCCCCCGCGCCGCAGCCGGTACCATCATATTCCAGCATATCGTCCTCCAGTTTTGCTGGTACACAGGATATATCTTCGTTTAACCCCAAAACAGGCTCTTTAGCCCCCCCTAATAGATACGAATCCTTCATAGAAGAAGCGTCACCAGAAAGATTGAAATACCGTGTAGAAACAGATGAATTATCACCCGTTATGGTATATCCATATACACCATGAATTGGCCGGAGCGCCGATAGACAAGATAACGGTGTTCGCCTACCCGAAACACTTGTTGTCCCCCCTACTGAATAAGTCGCTGTATTAGAGGCAGACAAAAATCGTCCCAATGGTATACACGCCATGCGTGATCTTGTATCCGTAGAAAACATGTTATTAACATTACTTGAGATAATTGAACCTGATTTCGAATAGGAACATAGCATATCTGTATAAAGCGAACGCGCACGCACATTTGATGTATTCGCAGAAGAACTGTAACCAGCCAAAAAACTATCATCATCTGGCGTCAATCCAACTTGCAAGGGGAACCTTGCTTTCTGACTTTTAGCCGCCGGAGATGAAATAATCGTCCATCCACTTGATGTTTCGGTTGATGTTTGTTTCAGCATATTTGGGCTGGAACGTTCGGACCACCCCCCCATATCAATACCGGTTGCAAAGGACACAATGTCGTCATAGTAAAATGGGCCCGGTTTATAGGTAAACCGCTGGATAATCCCCCCAAGAACAGGGACACCAGATTCCTTCACTTCTTTTTGAATGATACGAATTGTTGAAAAGAAAAACAAATCCCATGGGCGCGTCGCATTTTGGTAATTTTTATCTGCACCCGATTCGCCTGAATAAATTGTATGTGCACAGTTATTAAATGCAAGCCCATCAGATGAATCTGCATTCCCTGTGGCAACAGATATCTGATAATATTTTACAGACGTCAGATTTATATCGGAGAGCCAATTATAGTTTTCTCCCTCGCACTTTGCAAAGGGTCTTGCACGTACAACAGAGGAACCCGTCCCTCCCCATGATGAGACCCCTGAAGATACCCCCAGAGAATCCGCGGTATCCATAACAGGAATGCGCGGAAAGGCACCGCGACCATCGCGTCCATGATTGATAATTGCAAATGGAATAGAGGACCCGTTCGAAACCCCTGTAAACTGTTCACGTGTATGCGGAAAACAACGTTCATTCGTACAGCAGTTTTGGTTTATATTTAATAATGGATCATTCGGAGATGGAGTTGGCCCCAAACTATAGTTATCCTGTTGTCTGCAAAATCTGGAACCAGAAGTCGTCGAAATAGTTGGCAAGCTATACCCGGCATCATACGCCTCTTCCCATGTATTTCCACGCGCGAATAATTGATTAATCAATTTGATCGCCCCAATATCAACACGGCCCGCATATAATGTTGGAATAATATCCCCGCCGGATGTTTTCTGCCCTGTCAAATGCGCCGAAACCATATACGTTAAACGCCGGCCATAGGGATCCAGTGATTGGTTTTCCGATAGTCCCAATTCGGCAAACGGCACAGATCCGATTAAAACGCCGTGATTGATCTGATATGTCAGTGTATTGGAACATGCCGCCGCAATAACCGATGAATCGGTCACGTTATCAAACGTACCCGCCATCGGCCCACTTATCCCCCATGCCCGATAATCTGTTGAGGATGGTGCAGATGTCATCGTTGCAGATAATGGTGATAAAACCAATGTATCGGCCGTATTCGATATGATCAATCGGCGAGATCCGTATACGTCAGATGATGGCGACTCCCTTTTACAATATAACCGTACATACGCCCCCTTGAATTGATCGGGTTCCCATGCCGGAGACAGTGATATATCCCGCAATGTATTTTGACCAACACCAGATGGGGCAACGGACTTCATTGATATAGACGATGATCCAGGACCACTTGTAACCCCAGGAAGGATCTTGGCCCCAATACTATTCAGGCGATCCCATTCCCACCATTTTTGGATATTGTCCATGGATGCTTCCTGCCCATAATCCGCATCACCTGGAATAGAATACGTACTTGCCGGCCTTGGCAGGCGGCCATTATCCATCCAATATCGTTTTAAAGATGCAATAACAGAGGTATTTCGTTCAATCCCCTCTTTTTTCAGGCGGCTTTCGTTTCCAACTTCCATTAACTTGAGCATCGGGAAGACAAGCAAAGAGATAATCAGAACAGCAATCGCCGTTTCAATCAATGAAATCCCCCGTTCCGATCGCATCCCGTATTTTATCATTGAAACACGCTTTTCCCCATAAACAGCCCACGGGGCGCAATTGGCCCCTTTATCCCTATCTTCTATTATAGAAAAAATTATCTTAACAAAAGCTAAAAGGCCCGGTAAATACCAGGCCTTTTTAAATTTTTGTTTAAAATCAGAATATTAGATACCCACAGAAACTGTCCATTTACGTGCCGCAACCCCCACAAGACCCAGCCCAGCCAAGAACATCGCATAATCTTTTGGCTCCGGAACCGCAGCTGCGTTTAACACGAATTGATAGGTAAGGTCCCCTCTGTATATTCCACGATCCTGAGTTACGGTCACCAGGTTCTCCCCCATATAGATACCATTAAGCTGAGAAGATCCTGTAGATTCTACATATGGAGCGCTTGGAGAAGAAATAATTGGAGAAGTGGAGGGATCTATGTCACCTGACTGACCCCAAGCGGGGATAATAATCTCCCCTGTTTCTTGGCCTGGTTGAAAATTGGGAGAGATCATAATTGCATAAGTATGATAATCCTCTAGAACAAAATTGGCACTTGAAAAATCAGCAACCCCATCCAGGATGGAAACAACGGAAGAAGACCTAACCATTGACATCGTTTCTATTGTCTCTCCCCACACATCTGTTCCAATGCCGAGAGTCACTTCCCAAAGGGAAACATTAGCTTCGCCCATTGCACCCTGAATGGTTAGAAGACCTGCCTTTGTATTATCCGCAAGATCAGATGTCGAAAAAGCAATCGCTAAATCCCTAAATCTTGTTATATCAAAAAAAGGATTGTAAAAATAACCCAAGGAGTAGCTCTCATCCATCGGCTGCAAATCCACCCCATAATCTGTCGCAGAATTAAAAATCTGAACAGGCTCTGTTGCTCCTGCCGGGGCGGCCGCCATTGTTGCCGGAATTGCGGCAATCGCCAACGCTTTTTTCAATGCACTCATCTTTTCTCTCCCTTGTTATTAAAAAGACTTATATGTTAAAAACCTATGGCAGATTATCGGAAAATCAGGAGCAGCACAAGAGCCTTTTTTATCCGAAAGAATATAATTTAAACATTAACCTTTTTCCTCTATACTCATTTTGCTTGACCCACGATCCGATATAGTATATTTTTCCATAATGCCTGAAGAGTTACGAAAAATAGTTTTTAATTATGCTGAAATCAGTCAAGCTGTTACGCACTATGGCGCGCAGTACAAATTGAATTTTCCAGCCGGTAAAGTCGTGCGCGCCAAAATGGGATCGAATATGGAATACGAGATCAATAGTCTCAAAAACCATCCCAGTCCCTTTCATCAGGATTATAACGTCACCAATCGGAAATTTGCGGTGATCTTAACTTTTTTCGATGAAAAAACTTTTGAAAACAAGTACATCAATGTGACAGCCGATTTCATCGCCAGTGCGCTGATCGATTATTGTATTCGCAATCAGATTATGATCCCAAAATCGGGTCAAAAAACACTAGAAATCACCGATTTCAACATCTGCCTTGAAATAAAATTCCATACCGGAACGGAACACAGCGGCCCGATCCTGTCGCTGGAGGATTGATTCATCACCTTTTTTATAATTACATAATACTTGACTTTCTGTATATGACCCGCTAGAATATCCACACATTTTATAAAAAAAGTAATGGTGTGTGTTCTATGCTCAATACAATAAATGATTATCCTACCAAATTTGCCGAAGCAAATAATACCCCTCTCTCTCAAACAGAGGCAAAAGCCTACCTCGCTCTTCTGGAACGAGCATGGGAAATGGCGACCCATAATAATGGTACTGAAAAGGAATTGGATGATCTCGCTGTTCTTTTGCAAGAAATGGAGACGACCATTAAAAAAAGAACGAACGCAGCCCGGCTGACCAACAACAAGGAACAAGAATTTGGACAGGCTGCTGGCTGGTCCGATCCGAAACGCACAGCCGTGATAGAGGATATTTTCGGTGCAGTTGCAAAAAATTACCATCAACGACTTGAAAATGCAGCAAACAAGGGCTTAGATGAATTATTAGGTATACTTCAATCATGGGGAGTACGGATTGAACGCGTATCTGGTAAGGATTTTATCCAAACTAATCCGGACGAAGCACCTCCCCCTTCTAACCCAGACTCTGCCGCATCTTCCTATCAAAGACCTGAAATTCAACATCGTCTTTCCTGGATTATAGCAGCATTACCCAGCATCGGGGTTTATACGGACGATTTCATCATTTCGGTTTGTCAACGTGATCATCATAAACGTCGCCCCCTGCCCTATATCCTTGTTGAAATTCCGCGTTTATCAGCCCAGATCGCCGTTTGTGACGTGGTGGGTGAAATCACGTTTGTTTCCACATCACTGTATGAACATGGTATGTGGCAACGGCTCAAAAAACGCGAATTGGAAATGATTCCTGGCATCCGTTCAATTACCTGCCAGAACCAAGGACAGTGGCTAGGGGATCTTTTGGGAATTATTTCATCAAACGCGTCCCAAGAGAATGAACAAAAGGCGGGGAAAATCGATTTATCAACCACCCCTCTACGCCGCAACAACATGCCCTTAACCGTTCCGCTTATCATCCAATCCCTGATCGCGGATCGGAATCCAGAA
>CAZQLB010000078.1:0-6996 GCA_964593915.1 uncultured Pseudobdellovibrionaceae bacterium | reverse complement strand
ATTACATCCCAACCCCATATCCTAAAGTCTATGCGCTGGATGGCGGAAAGTACAGGAATGCGATTATCCGGAATGAAGGGCGTGGGCGTACTCACCGCGTTGTCCGGACTTTATATATGGGTTTTGCGCACGTGGACGCAGGACGAATCGCCAGATATGAGCGCGACAATGGCGGCGCTGGATCACCGATTGTCCCAGGCCCAACGATGGGGATTAATAGATTAACTATCTGAAATATATGTCTTTTATAAAATATACTTTTTTCTTGCTCTTTTTAATAGCTTTCCCTATACTCCCCTTATGTCCAGTCAAATTGCCATAAAACAGGTTGAGTCTTCCGAACGGAAGGACTCATTTTCTTATGAAGATTTAATTTCCTGCGGGAAAGGCGAAATGTTCGGCCCCGGGAATGCCCAGTTGCCGTTGCCGCCCATGTTGATGTTTGATCGCATCACCCATATTTCCACCGAAGGGGGATTGTATGGCAAGGGCGAAATTATTGCTGAACTGGATGTAAAGCCCGATTTGTGGTTTTTTGATTGCCATTTCAAAGGTGATCCGGTGATGCCGGGCTGCTTGGGTTTGGATGCTTTATGGCAATTAACAGGATTTTTCTTGGGCTGGATTGGTGGTCAAGGATCCGGACGCGCTTTGGGTCTTGGTGAACTGAAACTGATGGGTCAGGTTGTGCCTGAAACCCGGAATGTCAGGTATGTTCTGAACCTGAAACGCGTTATCTCACGTCGCCTTGTTATGGGAATAGCTGACGGTGCTGTATACGCGGATGATAAACTGATCTATGAGGCAAAGGATCTGCGTGTTGGGTTATTTGCAAATCCCCGCTTGATTTCTGCTGACACTCCTGCCTAATTTAACTTATACCTTCTGATTATTCTTTTTGATTTAAAGGAAACATTATGATGAATGCTGCCCCACGCCGTGTGGTTGTCACCGGTCTTGGAATTGTATCGTGTATTGGAAATTCGGCGGATGAAGTTACCGCGTCTTTGCGCGCCGGAAAGTCGGGGATTACGTTTTCGCAAGAATTTGCCGATCGTGGATTTAAATCTCAGGTATGGGGAAAACCGACAATTGATTTAGATGCGCATGTTGATCGTCGGGCTCGTCGTTTTATGGGGGATGCGGCAGCCTATACCCATGTTGCGATGGCCCAGGCTATTGCTGATTCTGGATTAACAGAAGACCAGGTATCCAATGAACGTGCGGGTGTCGTTGTTGGATCTGGTGGCCCTTCTACAGGTTATCAGGTTGAAGCGGCGGATATCCTTCGGGAAACGGGCTCTCCCAAACGTATCGGTCCATTTTTTGTTCCGCGATGCATGTCATCAACATGTTCGGCAACTCTTGCGACAAATTATAAAATAAAAGGTCTTAGTTATTCTATCTCCTCTGCATGTTCAACATCGGCGCATTGTATTGGGAATGCGGCTGAACTGATTCAAATGGGTAAGCAGGATATTATGTTTGCGGGGGGAGGGGAAGATTTGGATTGGACCATGTCTTGTCTGTTTGATGCAATGGGTGCATTGTCCAGTAAATATAATGATACCCCTTCCAAAGCATCACGGGCCTATGATGCGAACCGTGATGGGTTTGTTATTGCAGGGGGTGGCGGTATTTTGGTGCTTGAGGAATTGGAACATGCCCGTGCACGTGGTGCAAAAATTTATGCTGAAATCACGGGATACGGCGCAACTTCTGATGGCGAAGATATGGTTGCCCCGAATGGAGAGGGCGCTACCCGCTGTATGAAAATGGCGATATCGACTGTTAAGACACCTATTACATATATCAACACCCATGGGACCAGTACGGCTGTTGGGGACCCGGTTGAACTTGGTGCAATTAAAAATGTATTTGGAGATCATGTTCCATTTATCAGTTCGACGAAATCGATGACGGGGCACTCACTTGGGGCGACAGGGGTGCAGGAAGCGATTTATTGTTTGCTTATGATGCAAAATAAATTTATGACCCCCAGCATTAATATAGAGACATTGGATCCTGTGGCAGATGGTATGCCCATCTTGCGTGAAATAAAAGAAAACGTGGATTTTGAAACGGTCTTATCAAATTCGTTTGGTTTTGGCGGCACAAATTGTACGTTGGCCCTGACAAAATGGAAGGGTGAATAATCATGACATCATCCGGGTTAATGGTGGGAAAAAAGGGATTGATTATGGGGGTTGCAAACGCCCATTCGATCGCGTGGGGGATTGCGAAATCATTGCACGAACAGGGCGCAGAACTGGCCTTTACCTATCAGGGTGAGGCGTTTGAAAAACGCGTGCGGCCGTTGGCGGAAGAAATGGGATCTAAAACCATCTTGGATTGCGATGTGACAGATGAAAAGAATTTGGATCATGTTTTTGATGCGTTAAAATCAGACATGGGTCATATCGACTTTCTGGTCCATGCGGTTGCATATTCGAATAAAGAGGAATTGAAGGGCCGTTTTTCTGATACAACGCTGGAAAACTTTCTGAATACCATGCACATTTCATGCTATTCCTTTATGTCTGTTGCGCGCCGCGCCGCCAAAATGATGCCAGAAGGCGGATCGATGATCACCTTGTCTTATATTGGCGCAGAGCGTGTTATCCCGAATTATAATGTTATGGGTGTTGCAAAAGCCGCGCTTGAGGCCAGTACACGTTATTTGGCTGCGGATTTTGGCCCGCAAGGGATACGTGTGAATACAATATCGGCTGGCCCTATGCGTACGCTTGCTGGATCTGCAATTGGTTCTGCGCGTAAAACATTCCGTGTGGCAGAGGCTACAACACCCCTGCGCCGCTCTCTTGAACTTTCGGAAATTGGCGGATCTGCTTTGTATCTGCTGTCTGACTTGTCAACCGGGGTGACGGGCGAAACACATTATGTTGATTGTGGCTTTCACGCAATGGGGATGCAGCCCCATGAAACAAGTAGTGATGGATCAGACGATTGATCCAATAATCATGAATACAAAAAAGCCCGGATATGTTTTTCCGGGCTTTTGTTTTATACGGATTGATCAACGCTGTGTGTGGGGGGGGCGGCGGATGATCCATCATCTTTTGCAACACCGACGCGTGCAGGGCGCAGTAATCGATCATGGATAGTGTACCCATCTTCCATCACTTGCATGATGGTGCCGCCTGGTTTGCCTGATCCGGGAATTTCAAACATAACCTCATGGAAATTCGCATTGAAAATTTGATCCATGGCTTCGATTTTTTTGATGCCCATCCGGGAAAAGGCGTTTAAAAGTTCGCGTTCGGTTGATTCAATACCCACAATTAAATTATCAATACGGGGATCTGTTTCCCGTGCATCTTGGGGTACAGCAGCCAGTGCGCGGCGCAGGTTGTCTGCAACACTCAAAAGCGAGCGTGCAAAGTTGGCGACGGCATATTTGCTGGCCTCTTCGCGGTCACGTTCGGCACGGCGACGGGTATTTTCGGCCTCTGCTAATGCGCGCAGCAGCTGATCTTTCATTTCTGCAACGCCTGGTTCAATAGTCGCTGCCGGGGTAGAGGACGATGATTCTGTCCCTTTTTCTCCAGAGGATGCATCAGCTGCCGGATCAACCGGATCGTGCATAGAGGATTCTTCTGATGAATGGTTTGTATTTGTGCTCATGACATATCCTTGTAAATAAATAGGGTGAGAGTGTATTAAAATCCATCCCCATGATCAAACCGGAATATACCAGTCGATACAGTGGGCAGAATAAATTCAGGGGGCATATGGCCGGATTGAACAACCGAGATAGGGATTGTTTTGCCCTTGTACCACAGGCGGACGGTGCGTACCTCGTGCGTTTCAAAAACATCGTTCGGGATTTTGATCGTTTGAGTTGCCGGGCGATACCCCGCATGGCAGGTCGATTGCCCATAGGATTGGGTATGTGCAATCTGATAATCTGTAAATTCCAAATTCATGGTCTGGTCTTCAAACCACCCGCGATAGGGCAGGTCCGATACCGTCCCGCACGCCATCAAAACAGGTTGGGCGAGCGCCTTAAAAACAATATGACCCTTATCTTGGGTGACGGTCATTTGGATAACCGATGGTTTTTGTGTGATCATGAGCCCGGAATCCGGGTCATTTGGGGCGATAGGAGAGGCAGCAAAAGCCATCCCGCCGTTTAAAAAGGCCAGGAAAAAAGCTAAAAAGGCAAAAAATCGAATCGTTTTCATACACATAACCAATTCCCTAACATAGTGAAGAACCCCCCCCGGTTCAAGGGGGGCTTTTCACGGTTGCTGATTATAAAAAAATGTGCCATATCAAAGGCATTCACTAAAAACAACAAAAGGCAAATCTCATGACCCGTCATATGAACCGCGCTTCGGATGCGCTGCGTCCCATCGAATTGATCCCGTTTCCGACAAAGTATGCCGAAGGGTCGTGCCTGGCGAAGTTTGGGGATACACATGTTTTATGTACAGCCAGCGTCGAAGAAAACGTTCCCGGCTGGATGCGTAACCAGGGCAAGGGATGGATTACGGCTGAATACGGGATGCTGCCGCGTGCAACACATCAGCGGACAGATCGTGAAGCGGCAAAGGGTAAACAATCCGGCCGGACCCAGGAAATTCAACGACTTATTGGCCGTGCTCTGCGGGCGTCTATTGACGTAACAGCGATGGGAGAACGTCAGATTAAGATTGATTGCGATGTTCTTCAGGCCGATGGCGGGACCCGTACGGCGGCGATCACAGGGGCTTTTGTCGCCACCGCACTTGCGTGTCAACACTTGGTCAATATACGGTTGCTGCCAAAATTACCTTTATTGACCAGTGTATCGGCCGTGTCGTGCGGGATCGTGGGCGGTGTGCCTGTTTTGGATCTGGACTATGCTGAGGATTCGTCGGCGGAAACAGATGCTAATTTTGTGATGACAGGGGCGGGCGGCCTGGTAGAAATTCAAGGGACAGCCGAACGCGCACCATTCACGCCGGATGAATTTTTAAAATTGATGGCGCTGGCCCAAAAGGGGTGCGCAGATCTGTTACAGGCACAAAAAGACGTTCTGGCGGCCCAAGGTGTCGTGATGAATATTTAACACTTGCTAAAAAGGTTATGTATATGGCTAATCTATTCGCTTTTGATACGCTGGTGCTTGCAACACATAACAAGGGTAAAATCGCAGAAATGCGTGATTTGCTTGCTCCATTTGTGCCGTGTTTACTGACGCTGGCCGAATTGGGGTTGCCTGAACCGGAAGAAACCGGCACAACATTTTACGAAAATGCGACAACCAAGGCTGTTGCCGCTGCGCGCGCATCTGGATATCCGGCTCTTGCGGATGACTCGGGTCTTTGTATTGATGCGCTCGATGGGCGGCCGGGGGTCTATACGGCAGATATTGCGGGATACCCGCGCAATTTTACGGCGGCAGCGCACCGGCTGCATGCCGAAATGGGGGCAGCGATTGATACGCACCCTGCGGCGCATTTTATATCCGTTCTGGCCCTTGCCATGCCAAAAGGAGAGATTACTTTTTTTGAAGGTCGCGTCGATGGCCGTATTGTATGGCCGGGCCGCGGGGCACGCGGACATGGGATGGATCCATGGTTTATGCCGGATGGTTATGCAAAAACATTTGCCGAAATGACAATTGCGCAAAAACAGCTTATTTCCCACCGCGGACAGGCATTGCGCCTTTTCCTGGATCGGCTGTCTCCTGTCTATGCGTGACCTCGCCCTTTATATTCACTGGCCCTTTTGTGCCAAGAAGTGCCCATACTGTGATTTCAATTCACATGTGCGGGATCGGGTCGATGTTGCCAGTTATGCGCGCGCCTATGATTCTGAATTAACGTATTATCGCCATATGACTGGACCGCGGCGTGTGACGTCTATTTTCTTTGGGGGTGGGACCCCTTCGCTGATGCCGCCGGATTTAGTGGGCCAAATTATTCAAAAAATAAATGATCTTTGGGGGATAGAAAAAGACGCGGAGATGACACTTGAAGCCAACCCCGGATCAAGCGAAGTTGAAAAGTTTAAAGCGTTTAAATCAAATGGAATAAACAGGTTATCGATTGGTATTCAATCTTTTTATGATGATGCGCTTCGGTTTCTGGGGCGCATTCATACAGCGCAGGAAGGGCAGGCCGCGATCGCAGCCGCACAAAAAGTTTTTGACCGGTTTTCGTTTGACTTGATTTACGCGCGGCCGAACCAAACAGAAAAAGAATGGGAACAAGAACTCCGTGCAGCGATTAATATGTCATCCGGACACCTTTCGCTTTATCAGCTAACGATCGAGGAAAAAACAGCATTTTATGGGGCATATCAGCGGGGGGAATGGGCATTACCAGACGAGGATGCCTCTGCTGGATTATATCAGTTGACAGATGATATGATGCGCGCGGCGGGGATGCCAGCTTATGAAATTTCGAATTACGCCAACCCGGGTCAAGAAAGCCGTCATAATTTAACGTATTGGCAATATAAAGATTACGTGGGTGTGGGGCCCGGCGCGCATGGACGATGGACGTATCAGGGGCAAAAATGGGCTTCTGTCGCTGAAAAAGGACCTGAAAAATGGGTGTCGCGGGTTTTGGCCGATGAGGGGGCAGGTCATGGATCGTCACCGTTTACGTTGATCCCTTCTGATGTGCGGGCGGGCGAAGCGGTGATGATGGGTCTGCGGCTGACGTCTGGCATCAGTCCTTCGCGTATTGCTTATGATTCAGGAATTCTTTTATCCGACCTTTTGGATATGGACCGTGTATCAGACCTGGTATCATCAGGGGATTTGATGTGGTTAACGCCAGAGACATTAGCCCCGACAATGACAGGGCGCCTGCGGCTGAACCGGGTCATACACTATATTCTGAAAGTATAAAAAAATCCCCGATGGCACGGGGATTTTTGATGTGTTTCGAATAGGTTTATTCGATTACTGTGCCGCAGGTGGTGTATCCATCTGAGGTGCGGTTGTGGGTGGCGTAGAGGTTCCCGCGCCAGCAGCAGGAG
>CAZQLB010000077.1:0-7033 GCA_964593915.1 uncultured Pseudobdellovibrionaceae bacterium | reverse complement strand
CCAAGGAAAAACCAGAACAGCGAAAAGCCCCGTCTTTTTTAATGAAGTAACTATATATCCCGCTCACTCTCGCTATAAAGTACGGCGAAGTGATCAATACGCCAGGTATCGTTTTGTGTTTCATCCTTTATCATCTTAACAAGACCAATCGTTCCGTGGCCTTCCCTGTCCAAAAATTCAACTTTATGAACAATTACCCCAGGGGATGGCATAAATTGATTAAGTATCCTGTAGGTTGTATGGTCATAAATGGCATGAAGGTGCGTCCGAACAAATTGCATAAAACCCTTTGGACCATCTGGAAAAGTATTTTTCTGATTGACACTTAAAAACTGGAAAACATCCTCTTTTTTCCGAGCCCGAAGAGATGAAAGCGCCAGATCCAATATTTGACTTTGATCTGAGACAAGCTGTATGTGCCCTAGATTATCAGATGGTATCTGATTGGATAAAGAAGAAGATGCATGAGACACAGAAACCAGACTACAAACCGCCCCATAAAACAGAAAGGCAATGAAAAACCATTTCGCAGGCGCGCGGGGTCTGATATGCTGTGTCATGGTTCATTTTAATCATTTTCATATTAATTCTATCTTAATTTTAGCCTTGGCGACGTTATTTTACGCCCCAAATGGCCTGCAATCCGCATGGGCAGCAGATGTCAAAGCCGCGGTGCAGGATACCACCCCGCCCGTTTTGGACTATACATACCCCTTTAATGACCCACGTTTGTCACAGCAGCTGGCAGCAAAGCGTCAAGTGACGGAATTATTTACATCGCTGGATTGTTTATTCTGTCCCCGGGCGGAACAACTGGTTAAAGATCTTGCGGAAAAAACGTCCGTCTTAACCCTGGTTTACCACACGGACCCAGAAGGAAGCGATTACCCACTGGCCCGTGAATTTTCCCTGCGCCGCCAGCAATCCTATAGCGAACAACTCGCAGACGGACTTTTATATACGCCTGAACTTGTTATAAACGGACACATTGATGCCGCCGGTCATGATTTTGATGATGTCAAATTGGGTCTTATGCGCGGTCTCAAGGACGAGGTAAAAGGGATTCCCCTGCGCCCCAATCCGGACCAGGGACTTTACGCCGCTGATTTGCCATCTATTGCCCTTCCAAACGGGATCAGCGCTGATATATACGTTGCGATCACCCACCCGCCTTATACAGTTCCCAAAACCATGCGGCAATCATTGACACATGGGGCCCCGTTATATCATGTCGTGGGGGAATTTAAATCTTTGGGCGGATATAACGGCGCGGCCAAAACCATCACGTTTCCGTTCGTGCAATCGCCTGAATCAGCTGGTTTTGTCATTTTTATCCAGCGCACAGACGGGATTATTATCGCGGCTGAAGCGTCAAAAGATTGAATTAAGGGGTAGTGGGCCGCATGTAACGCGGTAGGTCTGTTTCAACAGATAAGAGATACCGATTACCATTAGGATCAACCGCACCAACCAAAACACCAGGCCGATTAAACTCATCAAGAACTTCTTCGGTAACAGTAACTTCGGACGGTAACTTACGAGCCTCCGCTGCTGCTTTACTCTCATCTCTCAATACATATTGACCAAATACTATTCCCAATTGTGGTGTTGTCATTTTGCCCTCTTTTTCATTTTTTTGACTTTTCACACACGTCTTTATAGAAAAGGATACAAGTGACATCAACACCTGTTTTATCATGTAATGATGCATAAAATGCATAGTTTTGTTTTCTTTTGCGGCACATTTTATATACATAAAAAATATTCTTAAAAACATGCCATAAAAACAATCCTGCTTGCTAACACATTGATAACCAAATTTTGACATACTTCATAAAACGAGGATTCCCCGTGTTTCACACTTTTTCCTGATCATAAAGGTTTTATCATGCGTGTTTTGATGTTTTTATGTACCCTTATGCTGCTTCCACCGGCTTTTATCCTCGTTCACGATTACCATGCGGCAAAGAATCGTCCAAACGAACCCTTTCGCATGTCGACCATTGCTGAAATATGGATGGAATACGACCGTCCTGGATTTGAATCCTTAAAGGCACAGTACCGTACAACACCAGAAGAATGGGATACAAATGTCCGTCCCTGGCTAGAAACCGTTGTTTTTCCATTTACCTTTATTCCAATGGCGATCGTATATGGATGGACTCTCTTATCTTTCTTATTAAACCTACCTCCTTTTGATCGTATGAATGCTATGGACTACGGGTCATCCGGCCCCCGTGGAGCTGCTGCCGGATTTTCACGTACACATGCAAATGACAAAAAACAGAAAAAAATATCATATACCCGTCGATGAGGGATATATTCAAAGAAAGGTTCTCCGCCAAGGTGGTGCGCAGTGTGATGGTTGGATTTATCTATCCTTCAAGAACGCGATTCTGAACAGGCAGCACATCCGCCAACACCATATTCATACGAGGCTTTATCCGCCCCAACCGGTCCACATCCAAATAAACACTATACAGCGTTTTTTGTATCAGCAATGTCCCGCGGCACTGATATCCAGCTGATGGCAATGATCCATGCAGCGCAAGCGGAATAATTCGATCATTCAAAGATTTACGCACCCCAGGACTGGGTTCTTCCTGAAAACCAATATCCTCAACCGTATCCACAATAATACTTTGCCCATGTGGACCTGTTACATGTGCCATATAAAACCGCACATAATCCAAAACTGTATTTTTATTGAGGATAAGTTTGTTTTTAAAATTAAAATCAATCAGTTTTTCAACATCCCCATCACAAAATAAAAAATCATCATCCGTTAGAATAAAGGATAAAATACGCGCGGGATTTTGATGTGCCTCAGCTATTTCATAGTACGTTGCATCTGCATAAAACTTTAAAGGTTTTTTGATTACAAAAGCACGGCTCATTTCAATAACCAAATCCAAAACATGAGTCTGGAGCCGTGATAAAATATCTTCAGTTTCTTGCACTGTACATTTTACAAAAGGATCGGAAGGCATCTTTACACAACGTTACGGGAAAAAGGTTATCCACATTCCCTTGTGACTATCTATGTGTATAGAAACAAGACAAAGGTGTGGGTACATTCAAGGTCCAGTCTATGAACATTTCTCCCCCTTAATCAAGGGGGTCATATCCACATGTGAAGACATCATAAACAGAAACATTGAATAAATGGGATATCTGTTAACAATATATTAAAAATATACCATATCTCATAAAAATCATTGGGGATAAAAATAGGGATAAAAATTAATCCACATATTCACAGCCCCCTAATACAAAGACTACTTATACTTATATATAAAAAGAATTTTTTAAATAGTATTCGATACGAAGCTTTATTTTAAAATAAAAAATCCTGTTTTATCCCCTATTCCCTTTCTCCATTTTGTGATTATCTAGGTCATTCACAAACAACCATACGAGAAAAATGAAAAAGATTCTTTCAGTCCTTTCTGGAGAAACGATATCCCCTGCGCCGCTTTGGATGATGCGTCAGGCTGGCCGATATTTACCGGAATACCGCGCTGTACGAGAAAAAGCAGGATCCTTCCTCAATCTCGTTTACAATCCAGACAGGGCATCCGATGTCACCATACAGCCTTTGCGCCGTTTTGACCTTGATGCCGCCATTTTGTTTTCAGACATTCTGGTGGTCCCACAGGCCCTTGGGTCAGATCTGTGGTTTGAAACCGGCGAAGGTCCCCGTTTAATCCCACTTCAAACAACATCTGACCTCAATAATTTAATACCTGAACAGGCTAAAAACAAATGGGCCCCTGTTATTCAAACAGTGAAAAATACAAAAGCTATAATGAAAACGGAAGGCTTTGATAACAAAGCACTCATCGGTTTTTGTGGGGGTCCTTTTACCGTTGCCTGCTATATGGTTCAAGGGCATTCAAAAGATCATGATTTTGAACGTGTAAGACATCTTGCATATCAAGACCCCATTTTTTTCAAAAACCTTATCGATATCATCACAAACGCAAGTATTGAATATTTATCCCAGCAGATCGAAGCAGGTGCAGATGTTATCCAAATTTTTGAAAGCTGGGCCAGTGTTGCCAGCGGAACATTATTCGATGACTATATCATAAATCCAACAAAACAAATATGCGATGCACTTTCCAAAAAATATCCAGGTACACCAATCATCGGATTTCCGCGCGGGGCAGGATCACGTTTGATATCCTATACAAAAAAAACAGGGATACAGGGTGTGGGGATCGACTATGCGTCTGACATTCAATTTTTACGTCAGCATATTTCTATTCCTATGCAAGGAAATTTAGATCCATTGGCATTACTGGCAGGAGGGGATGCCCTGGATCGTGCGTGTGATATCCTTGTATCTCAGACAAAAGAACACCCGCATATTTTCAATTTGGGACATGGTATTCTGCCAGCAACGCCGATTGAACACGTTCATCACATGATCAACCGGTTAAAAGGACAGTAAAATGACCCCTCGTATTGCTGTTGTTTTAATGAACTTGGGTGGACCAGATCGAAAAGAATCGATTGCTCCCTTCCTGAGGAATTTCTTTATGGATCCGGCGATTATTGGGGCTCCATACCCTGTTCGGTACATGCTTTCACGGTATATTGCATGGAAACGTTCGCGGCGTGAAGCGGGATCATCCTATCAAAAATTGGGGTATAAATCACCGCTTCTGGACCATACACGCGATCAGGCAAACGCGCTTCAAACCTATTTAAATGCCCGTGATGATGGACGTACCTACAATGTGCATGTGGTGATGCGTTATTGGCATCCCATGACAAAAGAGGTCCTGAAAAATGTACTTAATCAAAATCCGGACCAAATTATTCTGATACCCCTGTATCCGCAATTTTCAACCACCACCACAGGATCCTCGTATAAAGCCTGGGTAGATGAAATGAAAAGGATGGAAAGCACAATCCCCGTAACCCTGCTTTGTTGTTATCCGGATGAAACAGGGTGGATAGAAGCTAGTGCAGACCGGGTTCGCCGTTCCTATCAGGAATTATTGGATCAGGGGCAGGGCACGTCAAAACCTCCCCGAATTTTATTTTCAGCCCATGGGCTTCCTGAAAAAATTATTCGCGCAGGTGATCCCTATCAGGCACAAACAATTAAAACAGCAAAGGCTATTGTAAACGCTATGGGGATTGAACACGTGGACTATACAGTTTGTTATCAATCGCGCGTAGGTCCCTTGAAATGGATTGGCCCCTCGATCGAAGAGGAATTAAAGCGTGCGGCGGCAGATGGTGTTCCAGTTGTTGTATATCCCCATGCGTTTGTATCTGAACATGTGGAAACATTGGTTGAACTGGATGACGAATACGCACATGTAGCGCATGAACTTGGGGTTCCGGGATATAAACGGGCATCAACGGTTTTAACCCACCCGGATTTTATATCGGCCCTGTCCCGTATGACCGTGGGGGCGATTGGTAAATCAGGTGTGATTAGTGCGTCTGGATCATGCCGATGTGATGGATACAAAGCATGTCCAATGAATTTAAAAAATGAAGGGAAAAAATAATGATGGATTACTATATGTGGATCAAGGCGATGCACGTGATCGCCGTTATATCATGGATGGCGGGCATGTTATATTTACCGCGGCTTTTTGTTTATCATACAGAAGCGGGACAAGACTCGCCAATGGCCCCAACTTTTCAAATGATGGAACGTCGCCTTTTGCGGTATATTATAAATCCAGCCATGATCGCTTCTTTTATCTTTGGGATTTGGATGCTGGTTCTTCAACCAGAACTATTGATGGGTCAGGGATGGATGCATGCAAAATTAACGCTGGTCTTGCTGCTGGGCGGGGTGCATGGAATGCTGTCAAAATATCGCCGGCAGCTTGAAAAAGGGACATGCACAAAATCATCACGTTATTTTCGTGTTTTGAACGAAGTGCCAACAGTTATCATGGTTTTGGTTGTTATTTTGGTTATTGTTCGGCCATTTTAAAAGTAAAAGGAGAGAAAAATGAAATTTGAAATCGAAATGGATTGCACCCCAGAAGAAGCCCGTAAATTTTTTGGGCTTCCGGATGTTGGCCCGCTTCAGGATCAAATGATGCGTCAAATTCAGGAAAAGATGATGGAAAATATCCGTCATATGAGCCCGGAAGATTTGGCCAAAACATGGATCCCCATGACGATGCAAGGGTTTAGCGATATGCAAAAGATGTTTTGGACCCAGTTCAAAGACAGTATGGCTGGGGCTCAGACACCCACAGGCGGTATGCCGATGCCTGGCATGGATATGATGATGGATCCACTTTCAACCATGGCAGGGATGGGGACACCGCGTTCCAAAGGGCGTAAAACAAAAACATCGGATGATGAATAAGAATAAAAGAGGTAAAAACGGGATGGATACGATTTATGCACTTGCCACCCCGCCGGGCCGTTCGGCACTTGCTATTATCCGTATGTCGGGTCCTGATACAAATGATATTTTATCGGCCTTGTCGGTTAAAATGCCATGTCCCGTCCGAATGCCTGTATTGGGAATAATTCATGATCCGGAAACACACGATATTTTGGATCAGGCGGTTATCTTGAATTTCAAGGCGCCATCGTCTTTTACAGGCGAGGATGCAGCTGAAATCACGCTGCATGGCGGTCCAGCTGTTGTGACAGGGGTAATGGCGGCGTTATCTAAAACGAAAAAATGCCGTATGGCTGAACCAGGCGAATTCACAAAACGGGCATTTCTAAATGGTAAAATGGATTTAACCCAGGCCGAAGCGATCGCCGCCGGTTTCACCGCCGCCTGGGTGCTGGGGTCCTCGTTGCCATCGCAGACATCGTCGCCGCAGACGGGCTGCGCGTTGCTGCACACCCCGCGCGCGCAGGTCAAGCCGCTGCAGCACCCTTGCCGTGCGCAGGAGTCGCCTGCGCCGCCGCAGGTGTCTGGCCTGGGGTAGCAGCCGCCGAGGAGAATCAGCAGCAGCGCCGGGGAAGAGCGCGCCCACCTGCGCCGCGAGGTTCGCTTGATCATGTCTTTCAGGCTCCAGGAGCCACGGGA
>CAZQLB010000076.1:0-7066 GCA_964593915.1 uncultured Pseudobdellovibrionaceae bacterium | reverse complement strand
GTGTCAAACATCGCAAGACCAGATGATACCACGCCGCCAGGAGAGTTTATATAAAGGAAGATATCTTTATGTGGATTTTCAGCCTCAAGGAACAACAACTGAGCGCAAATAAGGGAAGACATATGATCTTCAACCTCGCCAGTCAAAAAGATGATCCGTTCTTTCAAAAGCCGGGAATAAATATCATACGACCGTTCGCCACGAGCGGTTTGTTCCACAACCATGGGCACAAGTGTATTACGAAAAACATCAAGGGGGTCACGATCAAACATAGAAAAAAGTCCTTTGGTTTTTTGAAAAGTGGCCATGTGCGGCACTACTGTGATACAAGGTAGCGTCTTCCCTCCCTTCGGGCAAGGGGGATTTGTAAAAAGTCATCCTCTGATCTTTTATTTCCCGATGATTAGACAAAATAAATCCCCCGACACTCCTGTATCCAGGCCTGTATTCGGGGG
This sequence comes from uncultured Pseudobdellovibrionaceae bacterium, assembly GCA_964593915.1. GTDB lineage: Bacteria > Pseudomonadota > Alphaproteobacteria > Micavibrionales > Micavibrionaceae > CAZLPZ01. Next base: position 6,611 of record CAZQLB010000076.1, on the reverse strand, counting down.
ATTTTAATAATCAAAAGGCGTTTATTATTCTGCTTTTTTCTTAGCTGGTTTTTTTGCCGGTTTCTCAGCATCAGCGACATCATCGCTTTCTGCTTTTTTCGATGATTTCTTTGCCGCTTTTTGGTCCGCTTTCGCCGCAGCCTCTTCGGCATCATCGTCTTTCAGCAGATCTTCAACAGAGATAATTTTTTCCGTAACAGTTGCCAGCTCCAGAATGAAGTCCACCACTTTTTCTTCGAAAATAGGTGCCCGCAAAGATTCCAATGCCTGACGATTTTTGCGGAAATATTCAATAACCTGTTTTTCTTGACCGGGGTAGCGCCCTGCTTCATTGAACATCGCGCGCTGTAATTCACCCTCGTTCACGGTGATGTTATTGGCACGGCCGATTTCAGCCAAAACCAGACCCAAACGCACACGGCGTTCAGCGATATCGCGCAGTTCGGCACGTTCTTCATCACTCAGGTGTGAATGATGTTCATGATCGTGATCATGGGCATGTTCGTGATCACCATGGGCCTTGGCATGAGCTTCAGCCTCGACTTGTTTGATGATCGATTGATATTCCATGTCCACCATGCTGGCCGGCAGATCAATTTTATGACCAGCGTCCAAGACATCCAAAAGCGCCCGTTTGGTTTTCATGCGGGAATGGAATGTGTAATCACGGCCCAGTTGATCCTCAACCGCTTTACGTAGCGCAGCCAAATCAGCAAATCCCAATTTCTTTGCAAAATCTTCATCGATTGCGGGGGTTTTAAACGCCTGAATGGATTTCAGGGTTGTTTCAAATGTTGCAGGTTGTCCCGCCAGTTTTGGTTCGTGATATTCGGCAGGGAATGTAACCTTCACCTGCACGACATCACCACTGTTTTTACCGATCAATTGTTCTTCAAACCCGGGGATCAGAGATCCGGACCCAAGGCGCAGCGGAAAATCGGTTGCGGACATACCGGGCAAAGCCTCGCCTGCATCGGTTTTACCAACAAAATCAATCAGAACCTGGTCGCCATCCTGGCTGGCACGCGGGGAATCCAGATCCGCCGGCGCCCCGTTTTGAAGCGCGATACGTTCCAGCGCCTGATCGATAATGGTTTGTTCAACCTGCGCCACCGGTTTTTCAACCGCAATAGACTTCAGGTCCATAATTTTCACTTCAGGAAGCTGTTCCACTGTCATCACAAAGACCAGATCCTTGCCCATATCAAAGGATTTTACTTCAACCTTTGGCTGAAGAGCGGGGCGCAAGTTATTGTCCTGTATTGCTTTTGCGGAAGATTGCTGAACAGCACGTTCCAATACATCGGCCATCACTGCTTGCCCATATTTTGTTTCCAGAACATGCGCGGGGACCTTTCCTTTACGGAAACCCGGTAACACAACATTTTGTCCCACACGGGCCAATTCCAAAGCCTTTACCGCCTGAATTTCCGTTGCCGGAACCGTCACTTCTAATTCACAGGTCAGACCTTCGGTTTTTAATACTTTTACACTCATGTTCTTCACTTTAATTCTGATACCCCCCAAAATGACCGGAGGATAATGTTCACCAAATGCGCTGTATAAGATCTGTTCATGGTGCGGATGAAGGGACTTGAACCCCCACGCCTTGCGGCACAGGAACCTAAATCCTGCGCGTCTACCAGTTTCGCCACATCCGCATGTGTCCAGTTTTGCCTATACAGCAGCGCCTAGCGGGTGTTTTAGCGTAAAATGATCCAAAACAAAAGCGAAAAGATGAGAGAGATAGCCCACTTTATGGTAAGCCAGGAAAATAAGTAGAAAATACAGAGAAAAATGGGGCGACTGATGGGACTCGAACCCACGACAACTCGGACCACAACCGAGGGCTCTACCAACTGAGCTACAGCCGCCATCGCCGATTTTCGCGGCAAAAACGTTTGGTCTGGCTTTAATGCCTGAAATCACAGGGGAAAGTCAAGGGGAAATTGGGGCTGTTTTGCACGCGCTCCCTTTTTTTAGAACCTTTTTCCTCAACGCCGCCCCTCACGCAAGGTTGTGATAATACGGTCATACGCCGCTTGTCCCCGCGCCCAATTCGCGGGATCTATATCCCGTGACCGTACCATAAGCCCCACAAAAATCGTGTAACGATCCCCTTGCAGGGTTGTGACAACGTATTCCATCGGCTCTGTATCGCCACGAATGGGCAAAAGATTGCGGATATCAGCCCCCACGACCTTCATCCCGTTCGGATTATCTGGCATCTCCGTCAACGCAAAGGGGCGGCCCATCTGCACATTTTCAAGCGCGAGCCACTTGTTCACCGCGTCATCTATATAAAGGTCAGACGTAATGGTTTCCCGAGCAAAGGCAAAAATATCAATACGTCCGCGTATTTTTTGAATATCGCCCCGATCTTTCTGGGTCAATAACAAGGACATATTCATTTGCCGGACATCGCCCATCTGGGCGTTTTGGGGTTGCCATGATCCGGGATATGACCAGGATAACAAGTCATAAAAACTGGTATTCAAAAGAGGTTCCGGCATTTCCTTGACCAGATACAGGGGCGAAAAACTGGAAATCACCCATGTTTGCAAATCTTGCTCTGCCTCATAATCCGCAAGAGGGACCGTGTATTCCGCAATCAGAATACGCCCCCCATTCCCAACCGCCGCCATACGCGTCACATAGCTGGTCTCTTTTTCCGTTGTAACGTAAACCGCTTCAGCCCGGTCTTTATCCAGATAGGTGGACATCGCCTCGATATTCAATCGTTTGTCGCGTGCATACGAAACAAGCCAGTCATCAATCCGGACGAAAGAGGATATTTCGTCACTTTTGATATCCACACGGCTACGGCCACTTGGCCGCGCGGGGGAAATATAGGTTGCTAGATTCTGGGATAATTTGGACGTTTCCAGAACAACGCGGTCGTCAAGACGTGTCCAATCAGAGGGGATTCGTATGCGAAAGGCCGACATCGGGTCTGCATCCTTGGACAAAACCTCCCCTGCCCTTGCGTGAAAGGCCGCCTGATCCATTTTAACCTGCCGGCCCAATTCCTTATATGTATACCCATAGCGTTTGGTTAGCGGCAGTTTTCCAGAGTCTGGCGCATCAATACTTTTTCCGCCTTCATACGTTAATTCGGCAGCAAGACCAGACGCAGGCGTATCGACCTGGGCCGCTGACTGCGTTTGTGGGGCGGAAGCCGGCTGGGGCGCCGAAGAAACCGGCCGTGGTGCACCGGGGAGCGGCATTATAACAGCTATTATGACAACATATCCCACCATTCCGATAAACCCAACAATCCCAGCCAAAATAGGCAAAGGGATCTTTTTCACAAAGGCCGGGACCTTTAGATGCCGAAGATTGTCCAGAAATCCGATCCCCTTATTTTTGGGGTTTTTCGTTGAACCTGTGGGTTTTTGTTGTTTACCGTTTGATGTCATTGAAATTTATCCTCAGATCAGTCATAACAAGCATAGTCCATAAAAAGATAAATTCACATAGGGTAAAGGTAAAGACCTTCAATGACTGATTTATTTTCTGCAAAATCTAAAAAAACAGCTGAAGAAACGTATGACGCCTCTTCGATCGAAGTGCTTGAAGGGCTGGAACCCGTTCGTAAACGTCCGGGCATGTATATCGGGGGCACAGATGACCGCGCGCTTCATCACTTGATCAGCGAAGTGCTCGACAACAGTATGGACGAGGCGGTTGCAGGCCACTGTGATCAGATTGATATCATCCTGCTTGAAAACGGATCCGTCACAATTCGGGATAATGGCCGGGGAATTCCCGTTGATCCGCATCCCAAATTTCCAAAACAGTCTGCGTTAGAAGTTATTTTAACGACGCTCCATTCCGGCGGAAAGTTTTCAAACAAGGCGTATGAAACATCCGGCGGGCTTCATGGTGTGGGGGTTTCGGTTGTTAATGCCCTGTCCGATCATCTGGTCGTCGATGTGTGCCGCGATAAAAAATTATATCGCCAAACCTATGCACGCGGTATACCACAATCGAAAATAGAAATTGTCGGCCCCACAAAAGACAGAGGGACAAGTGTTACGTTTCATCCTGACCCTGAAATTTTTGGAAAAGATGCGGCCTTCGATGCACAAACAATTTATAAAATGGCACGGGCCAAGGCATACTTGCACCGCGGCGTGACCATCACATGGGCCTGTCCCGCGGATATCGCTGAAAAGAAGGGGATTAAATCTGCCGATACATTCCACTTTGCAAAGGGAATTTTGGATTATCTGTCTGCCACATTAGAAGGCGCGGCAATGTTGACCCCGCAGCCCTTTAGTGTCACGGCGGATTTGGCCGATAAAATGGGTAAGATCGAAATTGCGATTGCCTGGCCAGAAGATCCGGATCCATTCGTTTCATCCTATTGCAACACGATCCCCACCCCTCAGGGCGGGACGCATGAACAAGGATTACGCGCTGCATTACTGCGCGGCATTAAATCATATGCGGATCTAATCGGCGAAAAACGCGCCAGCATTTTGGGCGCTGATGACATTATGGGTGAATCATGCGCGGTCCTTTCTGTGTTCATCAGAAACCCACATTTTCAAGGACAGACAAAAGAAAAACTGGTCACGCCCGAAGCCGCAAAGCTGGTTGAAACGGCAGTTAAAGACCATTTTGATCATTGGCTTGCCGGCAACAGCGCCAGTTCGAAAAAATTGCTACAAACCCTGATCGAACGGGCAGAGGAACGCGCCCGGGAAAAAGAAGGAAAGGCAACCGCTCGGAAATCCGCGACACGGCGCCTGCGCCTACCGGGTAAACTGGCGGATTGCGCGCGGCAAGACGCCCGCGATACGGAATTATTCCTGGTCGAAGGCGACAGCGCGGGCGGATCCGCCAAACAGGCACGGCACCGTGAAACGCAGGCCGTCCTGCCCCTGCGCGGAAAAATTTTAAACGTTGTGAACGCGGGCGCGGATAAAATTCGCCAGAATCAGGAAATCCAGGATTTGATCCTGGCCCTTGGATGCGGCACGGGGCGTGATTTTAATGTTAAAAACCTGCGCTATGAACGCATTATCATTATGACGGATGCCGATGTGGATGGCGCCCACATTGCATCCCTTCTCATGACATTTTTCTATACCCAAATGCGGGCCGTGATCGATGCCGGGCACCTCTATCTGGCGCAGCCGCCGCTCTATCGCCTTTCGGCTGGCGGCCAATCTGTTTATGCCATGGATGATGCGGAAAAAGATAAACATCTGGCGACCACCTTTAAAAACAGGACAAAAGTCGACATCAGCCGATTTAAAGGTTTGGGTGAAATGCCGGCCGCACAATTAAAAGATACAACCATGAATCCCTCTACCCGCACACTGATCCGGGTCACGATCCCGCAAGCCCAGGCAGCAACCGCAGATATTCTGGGGCAACCCAGAGCCGCGACACTCCAGGATGTTGATGATCTGGTTGATCAATTAATGGGCAAAAATGCGGACGCACGGTTCCGGTTTATTCAGGAACGTGCGACTTTTGTCCAGGATATTGATATATAAATCTAAAAAAGCCTTATTCAGAAAAATTATTACACACCATGCGCCTGCGCCGTTTTATATTTCCCATTATTTTGATTTTCTGTGTGTGGGTTTTTGTATTCGGCGGGATGACAATATTAATACGCCCGTCCATCCATGACCACATTCAAAAAGTTTTTACAGATATGGGGTATCCAGATGCAAGCTATACCCTTCTTGTTCATTCCATAAATGATATCCAGATTAAGAATGTGACATTGGATCCAGAAGGAATATCCACCATCGATGATATCCATATCGCCGCGTCTCCCTTTTATCTGTTGAACGGCAGGATAACCGATATTAAAATCAAAAAACCTGATTTTATTTTCGGGCCAGATGATCCGCCCCTTGATCGCCTGACCCGTTTTTACGGTGCCCTTCAAAATGCGCTCCTGTTCCTTCACACCATAAAGATCGATGACCTGCATATCAGTTATGCAGGCGATACGTTTAACCCAACGATTCAAATATCTGCTGATATACAGAATGATTTAAAAACGAAAAGGCCTGAAGCATTGTGGACAATTTATGCCCAGCAAAAGGATTTAAATCTGAATATAAAGGGCAGTTATCTTCCCTCTCCTACAAATCCATTACAAAGCCTTTTTTCCATGGATATTATTGAGGGGCGCATAGACACGGCCGAAATCATGACATCCCGCACAAGCGGAACGGTCCATGCAACATTTCAAAATAATCTTTTCCAAAATATAGACGGAAAGATTCTGATTGGCGGGGCTCGTATTTATACTCTCCCACTTGGCGATATTCGCATCGGACTACGTCCAAAAAATACATCGACTCCCCTGCCCGTGGAAGTTTTTATTGAATCCGATGTGCCACAAGTCCCTGAAACATCCTTTTCCGGGCGATTGGTTTACAATACAGATTCGATTAAGGGACTCTTTCAGCTGTCCGGCATGCATCCAAAAGATATGATAAAAACCCTTATGCCAGCTGCAGATTTCTCAGCACCAAACGATCATAAATTCACGCTATCTTATAAGGTAGAGGAAAAAAACATACCATTATTTCTTTCATCTCTTTTAAAAGGCACATTATTTATATATGGCGATACAC
>CAZQLB010000075.1:5486-7312 GCA_964593915.1 uncultured Pseudobdellovibrionaceae bacterium | reverse complement strand
GCCATATATCCATCATGTCTGAAACCCCCGCATCATCGGCCCTTTTAACCCACTTATGTTATGGCGGATATTTATCTCCATCCTATCAGGGCCAGCACGTTTTAGGATCGACCTTTCAGGCATGGATGGATTCACCGGATATCCAAAGCGCGGATCATACATATGTGATAGATAAACTTCATCAAGCAACCCCTCCTTTTTTCACAGAATCCGATATAAAAGGGGGACGTGTTTCATTTCGTACGGCCACGCCAGATCGCATGCCTGTTGTCGGTAGCCGAATTGCTCATCACCGCACAGTTTATATATCAACCGCCCACGGATCCCATGGGATTATTACATCCCTGTTTGCTGCCAGAATGATTGCCCAAGATATAAGTCAAATCCCAATTTCCGTATCAAAATCCGTGATACAATCCGTTTCACCAGACCGATTTGCTTTCCAAGAAAAAAAGAGTAAGGTTTCAGTATCATGACAAAAAATAGTAAAACAGATGATCTTTCTTTTGACGTTTTGATTGTAGGCGGCGGTCTTGCCGGCGCAACACTTGCCCTTATGCTGGGCCAACAGGGAATACGCACAGGTGTCATTGAACGATTTCCCTTGTCCGTACAACGTGAACGATCATTTGATCATCGAACAACGGCCCTTGCAGCTGGAACCGTCCGCATCCTTAACTCTATTGGTGTTTGGAAACATGTTGCACCCACATCCTGCCCGATCACCCATATTGAAATTCTGGATGGGCCGCGGCTTTTGTCCGAATGGCCTGTTCTTCTTGATTTTAAATCAGCCGATGTGGACGGCGACGCTTTTGGATATATTGCGGATAATATGAATTTGCGGGGCTCCCTTTTCGATGAGATGTCCCAATGCGCTTTTATCACTCTTTTTGCGCCAACCGATATCGCCTCTATTGAAACAGATACACACTGCACATCTGTTACCCTAAACGATGGCCGTATTCTTTCTGCCGCCTTGTTGGTTGGCGCGGATGGCCGGGGGTCTTATGTCCGTGATCATTTCCGCGTTCCCGTTCGCGGATGGCCATATGATCACACGGCAGTGATCTGTTCCATTCATCACACGGGCGATCATCACAATATTGCGATTGAACATTTTAACGCGCACGGGCCTTTTGCCGTACTTCCTATGACAGATGATGAAAACGGATTACACAGATCTGGGATTGTATGGTCAATGCCGCCAGCCGAGGCTCGGAAAGTCATGGCTATGGATAATGATATCTTTGCACAGGCCCTAGCTTCCCGTATGCCGGATCGATATGGCGATATTACCGTTCATGCACCGCGCGCGGCATATCCGTTAACTTTGCAACATGCCCAGCGATATATTGGCCCGCGGATGGTTTTGGTTGCAGATGCAGCGCATGGGATTCACCCGATTGCGGGACAAGGCCTTAATCTTGGGATGCGGGATCTGGCTGATCTGGCCGATCTTTTAATTTCCGCATATAAAGACGGGCAAGATCTGGGAGCACCTGATCTTCTCGCACACTATGAACGCATGCGACGCCGGGATACCATTGGTATGATTGGAACAACTGATATTCTGACGGGCCTTTTTGGTTTTTCTCTTCCAGGCATTCCGCTGGTCCGCAGGTGGGGATTGCGCGCGGTCCAAGCTATACCGTCCCTTAAACGATTTTTTATTCAGCAAGCCATGGGCGCGGAACTGACGACAAAGTCATACGCATGGGACCAGCGATAATAAATCCAGAAATTATAATCCCCATTTATCAGAAAGATAATCGGTCACCAGCGTACGACCCAGGATCAGGAACCAGGGGGTGGGTGCTTCGGCC
>CAZQLB010000075.1:0-5476 GCA_964593915.1 uncultured Pseudobdellovibrionaceae bacterium | reverse complement strand
CCAGCGTACGATCCATATCCGATAGAGAACCGCTAAAAAGCAGTACTTCATGATAGGTTCCATTGACGGGGCCCATGATTTGCACTCCTCCGTTTGATGAAAGTCCGCCCCCTGCCAGGTATGTTCCGACCCCGTCATTCTGGCCATACGACACATATGATGACCCGCCTTGTGCAGTTAGGGTTAAAAGGCCTGGCCCTATTTGGTTATCAGGGGTTAAGATAACAGCCGTTTGATGACGCGCAGATGATGTATCTATACGCAGTTTCAGATCATCATTCGTCCCGGTATAAATCCCCACGCACCTTGAAGATACCGCACCTGTACATGTTCCATATTTAAAAAATGGTGTGTTTGTATTTATATCTTGTATATCAGCGGGATCCATAACAATAAAAGCGGATAGGCCGTTATTCCCAAGTGCCGATAATACGAATGAATTTGCAACAGACATTTGATCGTCCAATCCATCTGCTGTTAAGCCAACCATAGAGGGGTTATAGATAGGGGATTGTCCACCGGATGAAAGGGCATCATGTCCATATCCCGATTTATCAGCCCAGATTGATATTTCTGTCTGTATACCCGGATTATTTCCTGTAAAATCCCCGTTCACATCATATCCATCCCACCATCCAACAAGGGACGAAAATACATTCGGCAGGAACCTGTTTTGTACATCCACCTGGGTATCGATCCCGACACCATAAATATGGATTGCTTGTTCATCTAATCCAATGGTAGATGTGGTCATAGATGCGGAGATATGATCCCCTGCCGCTATACGAACAATATCTGTATTGTTTATCAGATCACCGTTCAAAGAGAAATCAGGTGCGCCATCTCCATACACCTGGATATACCGATGGCCTTTTAATGTATCTGGAATTTCTTGGTCCCATACGGCTATACGGCTGTTTTCTATTTGTGATTCCAATCTGACAGATAATGGCGCTGTTATAAAACAATCCGCACAAAAAGGTGTATCGACATAGACAGACGATAGAGCGACGCCAGCCCCTGCGCCCGTTAAACGCGGTGTATCATCTCCCCAATAATTTCCCATTGCCGTAAATGATATGCCAGTTGGCGTATTTATATAAACATCCCCTGCGATATTATACGCTATATCATTTTGGCCATATGACGCGGATGTCCCTGCATCTATTGCAGCCCTGTTTCCTGATGTGTTTTCCAGCAGAATACCATACGCTTTATTCCCTGTTATAACCGTGTTTCGTATGGTGAGGGTCATGTCCTGCCCGGCCCCTTGTGTCATGGCAATCCCGCTTGATGCATGACCCGTTATATAGACATCCTCTATCGAGACAGAAGATGCTGTATCCATGATCCGGATTCCGTTTGCGGCACCTCCGTCTATATGAAGCCCTCTGATCTTTGCATCATCTGCCGCGATGGTTAAAACGTCACCGGCCTGCGATGTTAAAAGAGGATGCGTCCCCGCATCCCGAAGGATAAGGTCAGCGCTATCTCCTCTATCATCCCGATACCGACCAGCAGGAATAACCAGCGGCACACCCGATCCCATAACGGTTACGTGCGGGACAGAAATATCGTACCCAGATATATCCGTATACGGAACGGATGCCTCATTTATATAAATCGTATCGTATGGCTGTACATGGGCAAGTGCATCGTTCAGACCGATAAAGGGGTGTTCGGCGCTGCCATCCTGAACCGATCTGACGGTATCAGAATCAACATATAATATGCGCAGCGGCGCCCCTGTCTCTTGATCTATAATCGGGATAGATGATCCGCCCGCCTGCATATTTCCCGTGACAACATCAATATCCCGTTCGGGCGAAATATCCATGCGGTTCCATAATCCTGTATGACGCGATCCGGCGGATACCGGCCATTTCAAAGTGACTTCAAAAAAAACCTGGGATCCGCGTTCATCGTCATATTGAACACGCGATCCAGCCGAAAGCCAGTCTGTTACATCCATATGAAGTCGGCTCCGAACGCCCGTGACCGATGCTGTTTCATCCCCATCAAAAGCATATACACCGCCATACAGATAAGCCGATTCCAAAAATGAAACAGAGGGTAATTTAAACCCAATTTCAGCGTCCAAGCCTGGCTGCGCTTCTTCTATTACATGTTGGGCCGATTGGATATATACCCCCGTCCCGGCCACATAAGGGCCACTTTCCGGTGACGTTATATAACGATATGTTTTCTGTTGAGGTAGGTAAATATTGGCACGCGCTTCCCATCCATCGGTCATATATTCGCCGCCCACCGTCCCTTGCCAAAACGTAGATCCATATGGCGTAACGCGGCGGTCGGCATACCCGTATGCCCCTATAATATAATCACCAAAAAATTCCCTGTACCCTAGGCCCAGGTTTCCTTCAAAATTATCTGCATCATCATTCATCATACGCGCTGAACCAAACAAAAGGTTATCATTCTCTTGCCAGATCGGTGCCCATAATTCTGTTGTATTCACTTGTCTGTCATGACTGATGCGAAATTGTGTTTGTGTGCGGTATGAAAATACAGGATGGTGTTCGGATGTCTGTGCAAGAACCTGATTAACAGGAACAGCCATTATAACGCTAAAAACAACAAGGCTTAGCGCGCACATTGTATGCGTTTTATGGCTTTGCGGATTATACCGCTGTATGACATGCATATGATTGTGTTTAAACCAAAACATACATTTACGGTAGATGAACATTTCACGAACATCTTTTTAGAATTATTATTCATAATACAATTCGTTTTATGCAGGGACTGATCATTTTTCTGAAAATGTCCTTGCGCTTCGTCCTTAAAAAAGGTATGAATGCGTCATTCCCCTTCAATTTGGTTTGCTTCCTCGGCCCTGGCGCCGCGAGCGGACCTGCAGGGAAAATTTGGAATGAAGGAACCATATAAAATGGCAAAACCGTTGGAATTCTTTCGGCAAGTCCGATCAGAATTAAAAAAAATTGTCTGGCCAACCCGTCGCGAAACCGGGATTAGTGCCATCGCTGTATTTTTAATGGTCACTGTTTGCGCGATTTTTCTTTTTGCAACAGACCAGATTCTCTCTTTTATCATTCGCATGATCTTGAGCATAGGAGTATAAATTATGGCAAAACGCTGGTATGTTGTTCACGTTTATTCCGGTTTTGAAAATAAAATTGCCCAAACCATTCATGAAACAGCCGCCAAAAAAGGGCTGCAAGAACGCGTGGAAGAGGTGATGATCCCAAAAGAGGAAGTCGTCGAAATTCGCCGTGGGCAAAAGGTAAACGCCGAACGTAAATTCTTCCCTGGGTACATTATGGTTAAAGCCGATATGTCTGACGACGTGTGGCACATGATTAAAGACATTCCCAAGGTCACCGGATTTTTGGGCGCGGGTAATCGCCCGCATCCCATTACAGAGGGTGAAGCGGAACGTCTGATCAAACAAATGACAGAAGGCGCGGAAAATCCACGCCCATCCGTCACATTCGAAGTGGGCGAAGAAGTGAAAGTGGCCGAAGGTCCGTTTGCTTCCTTTAACGGTATTGTCGAAGAAGTGGATGAGGAAAAAGCAAAAGTCAAAGTTTCTGTTTCAATCTTTGGCCGCGCAACACCTGTTGAACTGGAATTCAGCCAGGTTGAAAAGGTTTGATCCATTTTAAAAAAGACAGACAGAAATTCAAAACTCTGTTTGTCTTTTTTATCCTTTATTACGGGCAATGCGGGCAAAGAGCATGATGCTGAGGTTACTTCATAACTTTATACGATTCCTTGGACATCGCGTTCTATTCTTTTCAGTGCTTTCGGTTATCAGTTGCCTGATTATCTTTGCTGGAGATCTGCTGATGGCCATCGCTTTACAGCGTGTATTTTTATCGGTAAATCTTCTGAATACAAACGATGCACAAAATCTTTTCTATCCCCTTCAAAACACTGCGTTTGAATGCCTGGCATTGCTATCCATTGGCTTCTTTCGCTTAGTATTCGTATGGTCAAATAATTTTTCAAGGGATGCGATCAGAACCCTGATTGAGGCCGAAAAACGAAATAGTCTTATTTCTGAAACAACCCAATCTACTGATAAAACGGCGGGACAAATCATATCTCTTTATAGCGATCATATCCCAGGCGCAGCCGTTTTTATCAGTAATGCTTTTTTTGCAGGTTCAAGAGCCATTATTGCTCTTGGCCTTATGACTTCTCTTGTCTTTTTCTCCTGGAATCTTTTCTTTGTTTTACTTTGTATTCTTTTGTTTTTAATCCCTGTTCAAAGACTTATATCCCGATTCACAGCAACGATGGTGAGCTCTATTCAAAATTCTCACAATCAATCCGTGGACAAACTATCAAATATGATTAAATCTCTTTTATACCTCAAGATCCACCGCCTGGAAAATCAAGCGGCACACCAAATTGAACAAAAAATCGATCATATTTTGATTAAATCCATGGAATACTATTCTCTTGGAGCTTTGCGAACAGTTATTCCCCAGGCATTTGGGCTGGTCACCATCGTCCTTTTGTGTATTCTGGGCCGTGACGTATTTATGTCTTCACCGTCGACGCTTCTTATTTTTATATTTATCACTATTCGATTTTTTCAGACCCTCTCTGAAATTGGGAATGTGTCAAATGGTATATTTATGAATGTTCCTAAATTTATTCATACATGGACATGGTGGAAAAACACGGCCAAAAATGAGTTCCATTTAATAAAATCAACTTCGACAGCACATATACAAAACGATCCATTTGGGTGGATCGCCCACAATTTATCCTTTCAACATCACCATGATATTGAAACAGCTATTCAAAACCTTTCCTTTACAATCAATCCCGGAGATCTTGTTCTTATTACAGGTCCATCTGGATCTGGAAAAACAACTTTAATAAAAATCTTATTAGGACTTATCCAGCCAACAGCCGGCACCATAAATTATTTTGATAAAGAAAACGGGGCTATTCCTGTTTCGGGATATATCCCTGCGACGGTCTCATATGTTTCATCAGACCATTTTATGACAGCGGGGACAATCCGCGATCAGCTTATAGCTGGGGTTCAAAACATACCTTCGGATGATACATTATGGTCCTATCTTTCTCTTGCCCATGCTGATTTTGTCCATTTTCTTCCAGGTGGTCTTGACTCTGTTTTAACCGAGCAGGGAGAGGGGCTTTCTGCAGGCCAGAAACAACGTATTGCTTTGGCGCGAGCGCTTCTGCGTCAACCATCCATTCTTATTCTTGATGAAGCAACGGCTAATCTTGATATTGAAAGCGAAACTGAAATTCTGAAAACAATTCGAACATTGCATGGGAAAACAACTGTACTCATGATCACACATAGAGTTCCAGATGAAATCCATTACGATCAACACATTTCATTAAAGTAAATCATGATCAATAACCGTATACTATATGAAAATATAAATCATTTAATCTGTTCTTCTTTTCAAAGGTTTTCTACAAAGAAAAACATTGCAATTTCCTA